>NZ_JBFUEP010000034.1:0-50706 GCF_056403895.1 Pedococcus sp. P2_E5 | reverse complement strand
GGTGCTGGGCGGTGCCGGCAGCGTCGGTGGTGCAGACAGGGTGCTGCTCAGAGCCTACGGAGGAAGTCCGGGTCGTCGTCGGGGCCACGCGGGGGCGGCGGCCGGTGAGATGGCCCACGCCCGCTCGGTCCACGACCGGCGGTGCCCCGTTGCGGTCGTCCGGCGATGAACCAGGCGATCGCCCCCACGACCGGGAACAGCAGGATCAGCAGCAGCCACAGGAGCTTGGGCAGGCCCCTGACCTGCGCGTCGTCGGTCTGGACGCAGTCGACCACGGCGTAGACGGTCACCGCGATCGTCAGCAGCCAGGGCAGCAGCCGGATCATCTCCCCATGGTGTCACGCGTGGTCCGCGAAGCGTGCGGCGACCGCCGACCGGTCCGGCTTGCCCGGCCCGCGCACCGGCAACGCCGGCAGCACCAGGAGCCGTCGGGGCAGCGCCTGCGGAGGGAGTATGCCGCGCAGCAGCTCGCGCAGCTCCTCCACCGTGGGTGCGGGGTCGGGGCCGGCCGCCTCGGCGAGGACGACGGCGGCACTGACGACCTGGCCCCAGTGGTCGTCCGGGGTGCCCACGACGATCGCCTCGGCAATGCCGGCAAGTGAGGTGAGGGCGTCCTCGACGAGGCGTGGTGCGACCTTGAGGCCGCCGGTGGAGATGAGGTCGTCGAGGCGTCCGTCGACGTGCCAGCGGGCGTCCGTGACGCGACCCACGTCGTCGGTGCGGAACCATCGGCGCCCCGCGGAGTCGGTGCTGAAGGCGGCTGCGGTGAGGTCCGGGCGGCCGAGGTAGCCGGTGGCCAGGGTGGCGCCGCCGAGATGGAGCCGGCCGTCGTCGTCGAGGCGAACCTCGGTGCAGGAGAGCGGGACTCCGTCGTAGACACAGCCGCCGGCGGTCTCACTCATGCCGTACGTCGTGACGACGGCGATCCCGGATTTGCGTGCCCTCGCCAGCAGAGCGGGAGGGCTGGCGGCCCCGCCCACGAGCACGGCGTCGAAACCGGCGAGGGCGGCAGTGGCTCGCTCGTCGTCGAGCAGGCGGACCAGCTGGGTGGGGACGAGCGCGGTGTAGCGGCGGTTCCCGGCGAACGTCGCGGCTGCCTCGGTGAACGCGCTGGCGGTGAAGCCCTCGGACAGGTCGACGAAGCCGGGTTCGGTGCCCGCTGCCAGGCATCGCAGCAGCACCTGCACCCCCGCGATGTGGTGCGGTGGCATCGCCAGCAGCCAGGCCCCCGGCCCGCCGAGTCGTTCGTGAGTGGCTGCGGCGCTGGCGGCGAGAGCGGTGGCCGGGAGCATCGCGAGCTTGGGGGTACCTGTGGAGCCCGACGTCCCCACGACGAGAACGGTCCCGTCGTCGGGCTCGGGACTCCCGGACTCCCCGCCGACGGAGGCAACGCGGTCCGGGACGGTCGGCGGATGGCCGCCCGCGGCATACGGAAGGACGGCGAACTCGCCGTCGAGGGCCTGGCGCAGCGCGGGGAGGACAGCCACGGCGCCCCGGCCGGCGGCGATGGCCAGCGGTCGCAGCGACGTCACCCGGTCAGGTTAGCCGCCGGGTGGACGCGCCCGACGCGTGGCGGGACGATGGACCACGGGAGGTGCCATGGACGCCGACTTCGCGGCATACATCGAGCGGGTACGCGCTCACCGGGGGGAGCTGCGCGACTCGGTCGCGGCCGTCGACGAGGCGCTTGCTTCGCCGATCGCCCGCGGTGGCGCGTGGCGCGAACGGGTCCGGGCTGCGCTCGCCGAGCTGTCCCACGACTTCCAGGACCACATCACGCTGACCGAACGGCCCGGCGGCATCTATGACGGTGTGCGTCGAGGGGCCCCGCGGCTGATGAGGGCGGTCGACCGGTTGACGGGCGAGCACGCGAGCTATGCCGAGGCGATCGCCGGCTATCTCGCTGTGCTCGAGCACGGTGGCACCATCGCCGACCTGCCGGCCTTCCGCGAGGAGGTCACCACGCTGATGGGGCAGCTGGTGCGGCACCGACAGCGCGGGGCGGACYTCGTCTACGAGGCCTTCGAGGTCGACCTCGGCGGCTCCGGCTGACGGCACGCGGCCACACCTCGCAGCGCCCTCAGCGGCCGGGGTGGCTCGTCAGAAGTACCAGGGGAAGGGCGACCAGTCGGCGTCGCGCTTCTCGAGGAACTGGTCGCGCCCCTCGACGGCCTCGTCGGTCATGTACGCGAGCCGGGTCGCCTCCCCGGCAAAGACCTGCTGCCCCATCAGCCCGTCGTCGAGCAGGTTGAACGCGAACTTGAGCATCCGCTGCGCCTGCGGGCTCTTGCCCATGATCTCCCGAGCGACCTGCAGCGCATCCGACTCGAGCTCGGCGTGCGCGCTGACGAGGTTGACCGCCCCCATCCGGTGCATGTCGTCGGCGGTGTAGGTGCGGCCGAGGAAGAAGATCTCTCGGGCGAACTTCTGGCCGACCATCTTGGCGAGGTAGGCCGAGCCGTAGCCCCCGTCGAACGAGCCCACGTCGGCGTCGGTCTGCTTGAAGCGCGCGTGCTCACGGCTGGCCATGGTCAGGTCGCACACGACGTGCAGCGAGTGGCCACCACCGGCCGCCCAGCCGTTGACCACCGCGACGACGACCTTGGGCATGGTGCGGATCAGCCGCTGCACCTCGAGGATGTGCAGCCGTCCGCCCTCGGCCTGGACCCTGCGCTGGTCGACCGTCTCGGCGGTGTCGCCCTGCGCGTACTGGTAGCCCGACCGCCCCCGGATCCGCTGGTCGCCTCCCGAGCAGAATCCCCACTGACCCTCGCTGCCCGAACCCTCCGGACCGGGACCGTTGCCCGTCAGCAGCACGACCCCCACGTCCGGGGTGCGGCGCGCGTGGTCGAGCGCCTGGTAGAGCTCGTCGACGGTGTGCGGCCGGAACGCGTTGAGCACCTCGGGGCGGTCGAACGCAATGCGCACGGCCCCCACCTCACGCGCCCGGTGGTAGGTGATGTCGGTGAACTCGAAACCCTGCACGGCATCCCACGCGTCCGGGTCGAAGGTCTGGCTCACCACAGGCTGCTCGCTCACCTGCGCGAGCCTAGCCGCGCCCACGGCGAGGTATGCCGCGTGGTCGCCCCCGCGGCATACGTCACCCTGGTGCCGGTGCGCCGAGGATGGTGACGTGCAGGCCCGGGAACCGCCGGAAGCCGCTGTCGAAGGTGACGAAGTGCGCGCCGAGCTCGATCGCCTGCGCCGCCAGCCACACATCGGTGATGTCGTTGCCGCGAAGCTCCAGGGAGGTGACCAGCCCGACGAAGCGTTGCCAGGCGGCGGCGCCCGACTGCACGCGCTCGGCCACGGGCGCGGATCGGATGCGCTCGCAGAAGGCCAGGGCCTGCTCGGTCGACGCCGTCTGGGTCTTGATGCGCCGGTTGGTGCAGATGCGCACCGTGGCTGTGAGGGTCTCGTCGATGACGCCGACCGGCTCGGTACCGGTCAGCGCTCGGACGAGGGCCTGGTTCGCCACCGGGTAGCTTGCGGCGTCGAGGTCCATGGCGTTCAGGAACACGTTGACGTCGAAGATGATCACCGGGGGTCGTTGTCGCCCAAGGCGTCGGCCAAGGCTTCCTTGTCGAGAATGTCGACGAGGAAGCCGCCGCCGTGATAGCTGGGCAGAGTGAAGTTCGCCCGTCTGCGCTCATCCGACTCGATCTGGCGCGCGAGCATCTGCCGGAGGGCCTCCTCGAGGACGCTGCTGACCGTGCGATCTGTGCGGGCGGCCAAGACCTTCGCCTCCCTGAGGAGGCTGTCGTCGATCGTGATGGTGGTGCGCATGTCATCAGTGCATCACAGGGCGCATCATGATGCAAGGGATTCATCCGCATCCTGGTCGGGGCTGTGGACAAGTCGCCGGCGCTGTCCCCGGCGGCTGTCAGGGTTTCTCCCAGAGCGGCGGCCCGGGGGCGGGTCGCCCTGGCAGAAGGGGAGTGAGATGAGCCATGTCGATGGGGGCGAACCGTGGGGTGACCAGGCGGCGGTGTTGCCGTTCGGCCGACGAAGCAGCGACGAGCGCCGGTACGAGGACCTGATGGCTGATGACAGGTTCGACGACGGCTACGACGACGGGTTCGATCGAGGGTATGGGCGCGATCTCGGACAGCTGACCATGGTCGTCCTGATGGACGACAAGGTCGTGGACACCATTCGCAGACCCGTCGGGGGAAGTGGCTACGAGTGCGCCGCCCTCGAGCTGGGGCGGGGCGAACCTCGACCGGCGCCACCGCCCGCCGTGATCCACGTGCCGATGCAACCGCGGCACGAGCTGGCGAGGACCTGGCTGCGTTCCCTCGTCGGCGGTGCGGAGGAGCTGGATGGGCTGACCAGGGACCCTCTGCCCGACGAGCCGCTCGACCTGAGTCTGGTGCCGGCCGACCTCCGCGATCGAGTGGCCGCGATCGCGGCGCGCGTCGACGACGTGGCGCTGTCGCTGATCGGCGTCGAGGGTCGCACCGCCTGTCGACGTCTCCTGGTGCGGGCGGTCGCGGCCGAACCAGCCCTGCTGCGCGGTCACGACCGCGACGACATCTCGGCAGGCGCCGTGATCCACGCGGTGGCCATGGCCAACGACCTGGTCGGGCCTGGCCGAGCCCTCACGTCGACCGCGTTGTGGACGCACATGGGGCTGAGGTCCTCGCCCCATGACAGGGCACGCAGGTTCGCCCACGCGGTGGCCGGCCCGGACGGTGTGGACGTGCGTCTTGGCCACCCACACCGGGCACCGGACGTGTGGAGGCTGGGGAGTGCCGACCTTCTGGTGGGCCGGTTCAGGAACTTCCTGATGATGGAACGGGCGCTGGCGGACCTCGAGGCAGCTCGCCTCCGAAGACCTGAGCAGCGCGTTGGTGAGTGGCGCGGCAAGGCACGTCGCCGTGGGGGCTCAGGCGGCGAGGGCGTCCTCGATGTCCTTGGCGATGGCCTCGGGCTTGGTGGTCGAGCCGTAGCGCTTGAGGACGCTGCCGTCGCGGCCCACGAGGAACTTGGTGAAGTTCCACTTGATCTTGGCGCCCATCAGGCCGCGCTTCTCGGACTTCAGCCAGTCGTAGAGCGGGTGGGCCTCGGCACCGTTCACCTGGACCTTGGCGAACATCGKGAAGGTCACCCCGTAGTTGCGCTCGCAGAACTCGCCGATCTGGGCCTCGTGGCCCGGCTCCTGGCCGCCGAACTGGTTGCACGGGAACCCGAGCACGACCAGGCCCTGGTCGGAGTACGACGAGTACAGCTCCTCGAGACCGGCGAACTGGGGCGTGTAGCCGCACTCGCTCGCCGTGTTGACGACCAAGGCCACCTGACCGGCATAGGTCGACAGCGGCTGGTCCTCGCCGGACAGGGTGGCTGCGGAGAAATCGGACAGGGTCGGCACGGGTGCCCTCTCGTCGGACGGTTTCTGGGCACCGTCGATGAACGTTTGTCGATGGGGATTCGTAGCAGAAGGGCGGGTGGATTCCCGCCCGCGCCCTTTTTCAGGAGGTCTGCATGAACACACTCAAGCAGTGGGGCGTCATCGCGTCAGCCGGGGGGCTCGGTGCCGTCGGTGTCCTCGGAGTCGGCGCGGTCGCCGCGGCGGGCGACGGCGACCACGAGTCCTTCACGGTCACCGAGCGGCTGAGCGGGTACCACGAGACACCCCTGGCCCTGTCCACCAGCGGCTCGGGGTCGATTCGCCTGCGGATCGACCCGGACGCCGGCACCATCGACTACCGGGTGCGGTACGCCAACCTCGAGGGCACCGTCACCCAGTCGCACATCCACTTCGGCTCCCCGTCCCAGACCGGTGGGGTCAGCGTCTTCCTGTGCAGCAACGTGGGCGCGCCTCCGGGAGTCGTCACGCCCGCCTGCCCCACGACCAACCCGGGCGAGGTCAGCGGGACGTTGCGGGCTGCTGACGTGATCGGCCCGGGCGGCCAGGGCATCGCAGCGGGAGAGTTCGCGGAGCTGCTCGCGGCGATCCGGGCCGACTCGACCTACGCCAACGTCCACAGCACGAAGTACCCCGCGGGCGAGATCCGCAACCAGCTCACCCCGCACGACCACTGACGGCAGGGGTCGCGCCCGGGCCGCCACCAGCGGTCCGGGCGCGTCTGCTGCAATGGGCGCATGACCACCCCGCCGCTGCCCCCGCTCGAGGAGCTGCTCGCGGGAATGCGGGTCGTCTCCATCCCGATGCGCGTCCGCTTCCGTGGCGTCACGGTGCGCGAGGCGGCGCTCTTGCACGGTCCGGCAGGCTGGGGTGAGTTCTCACCCTTCCTCGAGTACGCCGCCGACGAGTCCTCCCGGTGGCTGTCGGCCGCCGTCGAGGCGGGCTGGGGCCAGTGGCCGGCGCCGAGGCGCGACAGCATCCCCGTCAACGCGACCGTGCCCGCCGTGTCCGCAGCCCAGGTCGCGGACGTCCTTGCCCGCTTCGACGGCGCGACGACGGCGAAGGTCAAGGTCGCCGAGCGGGGCCAGACCATCGAGGACGACGTATGCCGCGTGGCCGCGGTACGCGACGCGATGGGATTGGCGGGGCGGATCCGGGTGGACGCGAACGGTGGGTGGTCCGTGGCCGAGGCGACGGACGCGCTGAGGCGGCTCGCGGCATACGGGCTGGAGTATGCGGAGCAGCCGTGCGCAGAGGTGAGCGAGCTGCGCGAGCTGCGCCTGGCGTTGGCCCGCAACGGGATCGATGTCCTCGTCGCCGCGGACGAGTCGATCCGCAAGGCGGATGACCCGGTGCGGGTGGCGCGCGAGGAGGCCGCCGACCTGGTGGTCGTCAAGGTGGCGCCGCTTGGGGGCGTCCAGCGCGCCCTGGAGGTGGTCGCGGACTGCGGGCTGCCTGCCGTGGTGTCGTCGGCGCTCGACACGTCGGTGGGGATGGCCGCGGGGGTGGCGCTGGCGGCAGCGCTGCCCGACCTGCCCTTTGCGTGCGGGCTGGGCACCGTCGCCCTCCTCGAGGGGGACGTGTGCGCGGACCCGCTCGTGCCCCGCGCGGGGGCCCTGCCCCTGGGTCGGGTCGCGCCGGATGGGGACCTGCTGGCCCGCTGGGCGGCGACGCCCGAGCGTGAGCACTGGTGGCGCGACCGGGTCGGGGCCGCGCACGCCCACCTCGCCGCACCGCGACGAGCACTCGGGCCCGGGTCGGCATAGGGTCGGGTCCGTGAACATCGTCTTCGTCGAGCCGGGGTTCCCCGCCAACCAGCGCCGCTTCGCCCTCGCCCTGGCCTCCGTGGGGGCCAATGTCATCGGGATCGGGGAGTCCGACGAGTACACGCTCGACGACGAGCTCCGCAGCGCGATGAGCGGCTACTACAAGGTCGGGTCCGTCACCGACCTGAGGGCGATGGTCGAGGCGGTGCGGTTCATCCAGTCCAAGGTGTGGGTCGACGGGCTCGAGGCGACCGTCGAGGCGCACACCATGGTCGCCGCGCAGGTCCGCGAGGCCACCGGCATCCCGGGCACCTCGGTGCGCACCACGTGGCTGTGCCGCGACAAGCCGTCGATGAAGCAGGCGCTGCGTGAGGCCGGAGTGCCCACGGCCGCCTCGGCCGCCGTCGACCACGCCCACGAGGCCTGGGCCTTCGCCGAGGCCGTCGGGTACCCGCTCATCCTCAAGCCCCGTGACGGCGCCGGGGCCAAGGACACGATGCGGGTCGACAACGACACCGAGCTGGCGCACGCCCTGACCGAGTTCGGGTCGCACGGCGCCGCGTCGATCGCGATCGAGGAGTTCGTCGAGGGCCACGAGGGCTTCTACGACACCATCGCCAAGGACGGCCGCGTGGTCCACGACTGGACCACGCACTACTACCCGAACGTCCTGGAGGCGATGCGCAGCCGCTGGATCTCGCCCCAGTTCGCCACGACCAACCGGATGGCCGACTCGCCCTTCTACGCCGAGGTGGCGGCGATGGGCGCCCGCGTCATCGAGGCGCTCGGCATCGGGACGAGCGCCACCCACATGGAGTGGTTCCACGGCCCCAAGGGGCTGAAGTTCTCCGAGATCGGCTGCCGGCCACCCGGCGTGGGGTGCTGGGACCTCTACTCCGCGAGCAACGAGGTCGACGTGTACCGCGAGTGGGCCCACGTCATCACCCACGGCGTCCCCGAACAGCAGATGCGGCGCCCCTTCTCTGCCGGGATCATCGCCCTGCGGCCCGACGCAGACGGCCACATCACGGGGTACTCCGGCATCGACGAGATCCAGGGCCGCTACGGGCAGTGGATCATCGACGGTCACTTCCCGCCCGAGGGCCACCACACCCAGCCCGTCGAGGCCGGTTACATGGCCAACGCGTACGTGCGCATGCGCCACCCGGACTACGACACCCTCCGCAGCATGCTCGACGACGTGGGCCAGACCGTCCACGTCCATGCGGGCTAGTCGTCGCCGCCCCCTGATGCGCACTGTCCTCCTCGGGCCGCAACGGTTCATGACCACGGCCGGCACCGCCCTGCGATCACTCGGTGTCGACGGACCCGTGGCGACCATCAACGCAGGCTGGGAGGAGCGCGAGGACGTCGTCGACGAGCTCGAGACCGTCCTCGGCGGGGACACCCGTCACCTGCGGCTCTACCACCGCAGCCTCGACGTCATCGCCAAGGATGCCGAGTTCGGCTCTGCCGCACTGGCTTTCAGGGACCGCCACGACGGCCTCCTGTCCATCTACCGCCTGCGCCTCCAGAACGCCATGGACGGGGTGTATGCCGTGCAGCGGCGCACGCGCGAAGGCGAGGGTCGCGTGCGGGGCGAGCACCCGGCATACGCGGCGCTGGACGACGCGATCGAGGTGGTCCGCCACGTCGACAACTGGTACGCCGGGCAGCTCAAGGCGCTCTACGCCGACCTCGACGCTGCCTCGCCGATCGACGCGAGCGGCGTCATCGGCTGGCACCGTGGGGAGCTCGCCGACCTGCTGGGGCAGTCGGCCGCGGTGGTGCTCACCGGAGGGCACGTCGGCACCCTCTTGCGGACCCTGCGACTGTTCGCGATCAGGATCCCCGACGACGTGCCGGTGATCGCCTGGTCGGCCGGCGCGATGGCCCTGACCGAGCGGGTGGTGCTCTTCCACGACCACGGACCGGAGGGGAACACCGAGGCCGAGGTGTTCGACCGCGGGCTGGGACGGGTGCGCGGACTGGTGGCGCTGCCCCACGCGCGGCGCCGGCTGCGCCTCGACGACCGCGACCGGTGCGCCGTGATGGCACGTCGCTTCACCGACCAGCACTGTGTCCTCCTCGACGACGGCACGGCCCTCGAGCTGACCGCCGACGGGGGCCTGCCCCTGGGAGCCAGGATCCTCGGGCTCGACGGCGCCATCCACGAGATGGGCGCCGGTGGCGCGAAGGGCGCGAACGGCGCCGGCGCTGCCGGCGCGAGCGGGGGTGCGGCGTGAGCGAGGGACGGCTGGCCGTCAACCGGCTGCGCGAGCGCCTGCCCCTGGACGGGGCTGTCATCGACAGGTTCGTCGCGCGGCACGGGGCGCCGATCATCGAGGGCGAGCGTGCGACGTTCCTCTTTCGCGGCGAGGCCGACGAGGTGCGGGTCCGGCACCGCGTCGTGGGGTTGCCCGACCCGCTGCCCATGAAGCGGCTGCCCGACACCGACCTGTGGGCGGCGACGACGGTGCTGCCCAACGGTTCGCGGGTCGAGTACCAGCTCGAGACCCGCAACGGCGAGCACTACGCGACCTTCAACGACCCGCTCAACCAGCGGCTGGCCCACTCCCCGATGGGGTCGAGCTCGGTCTGCGCCGCCACCGGCTACGAGGTGCCGGACTGGGTGCACCACGACCCGGAGGCGCGCCAGGGCGAGATCATCGAGGACACGTTGCAGTCCAAGGCGCTGCGCCGCGAGCAGCAGGTCAAGCTCTACCTGCCGGCGCGCTACAACGCGTCGCTGCGCTACCCGCTGCTGGTGGTCCACGACGGCACCGACTACCTCGACTACGCCGCGATGAAGACCGTGCTGGACAACCTCATCCACCGCCTCGACGTCGCCCCGCTGATCGTCGCCTTCGTGCCGCCCCGCGACCGGCTGCGCGAGTACCCCAACCACGCGCCGCACGCCCGGTTCATCGCCCGCGAGCTGCTCCCGACGCTGGCCGAACGGCTCCCGCTCATCGACGACCCCCATGCGCGAGCCCTCATGGGTTCGAGCTTCGGTGGCATCGCGTCGCTGTCGACGGCGGTGCGCTATCCGGGGGTGTTCGGGTCGCTGTTCCTGCAGTCCGCGTCGCTGGTGTTCACCGACATCGGCACCGACCACGGCGGCGGTCCGGCGTTCGACCCGGTCGTGAAGTTCGTCAACCGCTACCGGGCCAAGCCCACCGCGCCGGTGGAGCGGCTCTTCATGAGCTGCGGCATCTACGAGCCGCTCATCACGCCCAACCGGTCGATGGTGCCGGTCTTCCGCGGCGCGGGCATGACCGTCAAGTACGTCGAGGCACGGGACGGCCACAACTGGGAGGACTGGCGGGACCGGCTGCGCGACGGGCTGTCCTGGCTGTTCCCCGGACCCCAGAAGTTCGTGTACGAGTAGATGAACCCCACTCCCCCCACCCYCTGGAGGACGGCATGAAGGTCACCGAACGCTGGCATTCCGAGCGGATGGGGCGTGACATCACCCTGGTGCGCTGGGGCCACTACGGCGTGCCCGTGCTGCTGTTCCCGACCGCGGGCGGTGATGCCGAGGAGGTGGAGCGCCACCACCTGGTCGGGACGCTCGCGCCGCTGATCGAGGCGGGCCGGATCAAGGTCTACTCCTGCGACAGCGCGGCGGGTCAGGCGCTGCAGCGCAACGAGGGGTCGCCCGAGCACCGGATGTGGCTGTTCAACCAGTACCACCAGGCCGTCGCCGAGGAGGTGGTGCCCGCCATCCACGCCGACAGCTCCCCGCAGGCCGTGGTGGTGGCCGGCGCCTCCATCGGTGCGTTCAACTCCTACGCCATGATCTGCCGCTACCCCCACCTGTTCGCGGCGGCGGTCTGCATGAGCGGCACCTTCCGCGTGGAGAAGTTCATCGGCGGCGACACCACGCAGGACTGGTACTTCGCCTCGCCGCTGCAGTTCCTTCCCGGGCTCGAGGGTCCGGCGCTGGAGATGCTGCGCCGGCGCTACGTCGTCCTTGCATCCGGCAGCGGCCGCTGGGAAGACGTCGGCGAGTCGTGGGCGGCCGGGGATGCGTTGGGCCGCAAGGGAGTTCCCAACCGGGTCGACGACTGGGGCGACCGCTACGACCACGACTGGCCGACCTGGTGGGAGATGCTCCCGCTCTACCTCGACGACCTGGTGCCGTGACCCAACCTTCCGCGCCCCTCGCCACCCGCCTCGCGGCGGCCGTCGACGCAGGTATGCCGCGGGCTCGCGACGACCTCGCGCGCCTCGTCGCGCTGCGCTCGGTGGCGAACCCCGCGATCGAGCCCGAGAGCGAGTGCCGGGCGGCGGCCGCGCTGGTCGGTGAGCTGTTCACGGAAGCCGGGGTGGACGGCATACGGGTGCATGAGACGCCCGACGGATCGCTCGCCGTGGTCGGGCGCTCGGTCGGCCCTGACGGGGCGCCGCGAGTGCTGCTGTACTCGCACTACGACGTCGTGCCGGTCGGCGACCCGGCCGCCTGGCAGACCCCGCCGTGGGAGCTGACCGAGCGCGAGGGGCGTTGGTACGGCAGGGGATCGGCTGACTGCAAGGGCAACCTCATGGCCAGCATCCTTGCGCTGCGGGCCCTTCGCGAGGTGCTCGGAGGGTGGCCGGTCGAGGTGGCCGTCGTCTGCGAGGGCTCCGAGGAGCAGTCCAGCGGCGGCATGGAAACCCTGGCCCGCGCCCACCCGGAGCTCGTGCAGTGCGATGCCCTGCTGCTCGCCGACACCGGCAACGTCGAGGCCGGGCTCCCCACCCTCACGACCTCCCTGCGGGGTACCGGCAGCGTCCTGATGACGGTGCGCACGATGAGGCACGCGGCGCACTCCGGCATGTTCGGCGGCGCCGCGCCCGATGCGCTCCAGGCTCTGCTCACGGCCCTGGCGAGCCTGCGCGACGCGAGCGGCGAGACGACGATCGACGGGCTCGACCACGGCGGAGTGTGGGACGGAGCCCCCTTTGACACCAACAGGTTCCGCGGCGATGCGGGGCTCCTCGACGGTGTCGAGCCGTTGACGGGCACCGGCTCCGTGGCCGACCTCCTGTGGGCGCGACCGGCGGCCACCGTGCTGGCCATCGACTGCCCTCCCATCTCGCAGGTGACGGCAGCGGCCCAGGGCGAGGCCCGGGCCGTGGTCAACCTCCGGGTCCCGGCCGACACGGATGCAGCCGCCGCCCAACAGCTGCTCATCGCCCACCTGAGGGCGCACACGCCGTTCGGCGCGCAGGTGGAGATCAAGCCGGTGTCGCTGGGACACGGGTTCCGCGCGCGGACCGACGGACCGGCATACACAGCCATGCGGCGGGCGATGCGGACGGCGTTCGGCCGCGACGCGGTGACCACCGGGCAAGGTGGCTCGATCCCGCTGGCGACCGCTCTCGCCGAGCTCGTCCCCGATGCCGAGATCATGCTGCTCGGCGTGGAGGAGCCCGAGTCGCGGATCCACTCGCCCGGCGAGAGCGTCGACCCCGACGAGCTGCGGCGCACTGCGCTCACCCAGGCCTTGTTCCTCGCCGACCTCGGTGGACTGCTCGAGCCTCTGGACCGGGATGTGCCCCAACGGGATCCGCTCAGCGATGGGGCCGCTGCGGACTGATCGGTCCACAGGCTTCCATCCTCAGGGCCGCCTGCCCACAGGGCTCGACGAGTGGGCCGCGCGAGATCCTCCGGCGCGACACGGTTGGTCGCATGATGGGGGACCCGCACGAGATCAGGGCACTGGCGACGCGGCTGCGCGCCGACGCCGACCGGCTTCGTCAGCTCGCAGTGAGGGTGGGGCGGACCCGCGAAGTGACGTGGCGGTCGAGGGCGGCGACGCTGTTCCGCGAGCGCGTGGGCGAGCGTGCTCATGCTCTGCGGCGTTCGGCGCAGCAGCTCGACGAGGCAGCCGGACGGGTGCAGGCCCACGCCGACGGCGTCGAGGCCGCCCGGGCCGAGGTGCTCCGCGTCGCGGCCCTCGGCGCCGACTTCGCCCGTGCTGCGGGTGAGGCCGTCACGCGGGCTGCGGGCCGCGGATGAGCCGCGACCTCATCCACGTCCGCGGCGGTTCCGCGGGCACCGCCGTGGGGTTGGACTCGCTGGACGCCGCTGCCCACGAGATCGCGGAGATGGCGAGGGACGTGGCGGTCGTGGCCTGTCGAGTGGCCGCGGTCGCGGCAGATCCGGACCTGGTCGCCGGTTCCCTGCTCAGCTCCGTGACCGGGGCGCGTGCCGACGCTGCCCTCGCCGAGGTCGTCGGGCCGCGCGGCCTCGTGGGTGACATCGCGTCGATGGTCTCGCTCTCCTCGGCGGTGACCGCCGCCTCCGCGTCCTACCGTCGGGCGGAGGCGGCGGCGGCCAGGGCCGTGGAGCTGGCCCAGGACACCGTGATGGTGGTCGTGGGCGAGCTGGCCCCTGAGGTACTCGTCGGCGTGCTGGCCCTCGACGCGCTCGGCGTCGACGTGGCAGGTGTGCTGGACCGGGTCGTGTTCGACGAGCCGGCCATCGCCGACCTGGCCGGGGGAGCGGAGGGGCTCGTGGCGGGACTGCGGGCCAACCCGCTGACCTCCCCCTTCGTGCCCGCGCGCCCGCGGACCGACAAGCTCACCTCCGAGCAGGACTGTTCCGAGCTGGAATGTTCCGATGAGGACGGTTCCGATCAGGACGATTGTGCCGAGCTGGACGACGGTGCCGATCAGGACTATGAGGTGGCTGTCCGCCAGCTCGCCGACTCCGCCGCCCTGTGGGGGTTGCTGTCCGACCGTGGTCGCGCGCGGGTGACCGCAGCACCACGTCCGCGCCCCGGATCCCACGTCCCTCGCACGCTCCGGGACCTCGCGACGGACCAGTCCAACGTGGGGGACGGCGAGGACCACGCCGGGCGCGTCCGGGTCATCGAGATACCCCAGGCCCAGGGCTCTGCCTGGATCGTCGAGATCAGCGGCACCCAGGTGTGGGACCCCAGGGCCGGGACCAACCCGTTCGACGTCACGACCGACGTTCGTTCGATGGCCCAGGACGCGACGGTGCTCGCCGACGGTGTCCACCAGGCTCTGGCGCAGGCGCAGGCGGCGTCGGTGACCGCGGCGTCGACGGCTTCGGCGGCTGCTGCCGGGCGTGACCGAAGCGCAGAGCCGGTCATGCTCGTGGGCCACAGCCTGGGCGGGATCGCCGCGGCCGGGCTCGCCTCGTCGCCGCGGTTCACCCAAGCGCACCCGGTGACCCACGTGGTCACGATGGGCTCACCCGTGGGACGGATGCCCGTGCCGGCCGACATCGCCGTCCTCTCGCTCGAACACACGCAGGACGCCGTGCCGCGCCTGGACGGCGTGCCCAACCCCGATCGCGGGGCCTGGGTCACCGTGTCACGCGACCTGGACGGTGCGGGCGTCGACCGGGCCAGCAGGGCCCACGACGCGCGGTTGTACGCCGACACCGCAGCCCTCGTCGACGAGTCCGCCGATCCGTCGGTGGCCAGCTGGCGGGTCGGCAGCGCAGCCTTCTTCGCCGCTGACACCCATGGCGATCCGGTCGTCCGTGACTACACCGTCGAGCGGGTCGCGCCATGAGGCGCGGTCCGCCCGGTGGGCGGGTGGCACAATCCGACCCGTGAACCCGTCCACCGCCCTCGCGACGGTCCTGGTGGACGAGTTGGTCCGACGAGGGGTCCGCCACGCCGTGCTCTGCCCGGGCTCGCGCTCGGCGCCCTTGGCCTATGCCCTGCGTGAGGCCGAACGCGCTGGCCGGATCGAGCTGCACGTGCGTGTCGACGAGCGGTCCGCCGGTTTCCTGGCGCTGGGTCTGGCCAAGGTGACCCGGGTGCCGGCGGTCGTCGTGACGACCTCGGGCACGGCCGTCGCCAACCTCCACCCTGCCGTGCTCGAGGCGCACCACGGGGTCGTCCCGCTGGTCGTGCTCTCGGCCGACCGACCGGTCGAGCTGCGCGGCACGGGTGCCAACCAGACCACCGTGCAGCCGGGCATCTTCGCCGGGGCCGTCCGCTGGTCCGTCGACGCCGATGCCCCGCAGCGCGCCACGGGCGAGGTCGCGCGCTGGCGCCGGATCGCCGCCGACGCCGTCCGCCATGCCACTGGTGTCACCGGTGCCGTGGACGTCGGGGAGCCGGGGCCGGTCCACGTCAACGTCCAGCTGCGCGAACCGCTCGTTCCGACCGACGACGACGGACCCTGGCCCGAGTCGCTGGACGAGCGGCGGGCCGAGCACGCCGCCGACTCCACGACGGCGACGGGGTCGGTCCCGACCACCGACGTGTCGCGTCAGCCGACGCGGACCGTGGTCGTGGTGGGCGACCTCCCGGAGCCTGACCAGTTCGACCGAGCCGTCCGTTGGGCAACGGCCAGGGGCTGGCCGGTGCTCGCCGAACCCTTCGGCACCCACCCGCGGGGCGACGTCGTGCCGCACGGCCCGCTGGTCCTGTCCGACCCGCGATGGCTGGACCAGCACGCCCCGGAACGCGTGATCGCGGTCGGACGGCTGACCCTGTCGCGACCGGTCGCTGCGCTCCTGCGCCGGCCCGGAGTGCGGGTGGAGGCCGTGGGTGCGCACGCCTGGATCGTGTCGCGTCCCGATGTCCAGGACGTCCACCCGGTCTCGGTGCTCGACGCTCCCGTCGACGACTCGGACAGCTCGAACGGCCAGCGCGGCTCTGGCGGCGCGGACAGTGAGGCCGGGGCGGGAGGCGAGGGCGCCTCCAGCGCGTCCGACGACGGCTGGGCCGCCGCCTGGCGCGCTGCTGGCGAGCGGGTCGCCAGTTCCATGGCCGAGGAGCAACTGCCGTGGCCCAGTGGCGCCGCCGTGGCCGACGCCGTGTTGGCAGCCCTGCCGGCGGGCGCCACGCTCTTCCTCGGCTCGTCGAACACGGGCCGCGACGTCGACCTCGCTGGCCCGCGGGCCGACGCGCTGCGCGTGGTGGCGAGCCGCGGGCTCGCGGGCATCGACGGCTGTGTGTCCACCGCCAGCGGCCTGGCCCTGGCGGACGGCTCACCGACCTATGCCCTGATGGGTGACCTGACCTTCCTGCACGACGCCAACGGGTTGCTCGTCGGACCACTGGAGCGTCGTCCGGACCTCACCGTGGTCGTCACCAACGACGACGGGGGAGGCATCTTCACCCTCCTCGAGCCGGGCGAGCCCGCGCGGGTCGCCGAGTTCGAGCGACTCTTCGGCACCCCGACGGGCGCCGACCTGGCCGCACTGTGCGCCGCGCACCACGTCAGGCACCAGCACGTCTCGGCCCGTGACGAGCTCGTCGCGGCCCTCGCGGAGCGCCCGTCCGGACTCAGCGTCCTCCAGGTGACGGTCGACCGCGGGGGCCACCGCGTCCTGCACGCCCGGCTGCGCGAGCGCGCCGCCGCCGCCCTCCGGACCTGACGACCTCAACCCGTCCTCGCGCGACGTAGGCCAGGCGAGCCACGGTCGGGGGTTGCGCCGCGGCGGCATGCCGCGAACCGTGGCGGAAGTGGCACGGATGGACGTCCATCGGCTCGGGCCGGGTCGATCTGCGCTCCCGGTGGCACGGATCGACCCTCCGCAGGCGCGGACAGCCCGGGTGAGCAGGCGCGAGTGGTGGCGGCGGTCAGGGGTGGCGGCGCAGCGGCATACCGCGGGCGATCAGGTCTTCGCGGAGGTCGTCGGGACCGGTGAAGCCGACCGCATCCATGCCCGTCTCGGCCGCGGCCACGACGTTGGCCGGGCTGTCGTCGATGAAGATGCAGTCGTCGAGGCCGGCGCGGTGGCTGACGCGTTCCTCCAGGACCTCGAAGATCTCGGGGTCGGGCTTGGCCACGCCCTCCTCGCCCGACACGACGATGTCCTCGAACAGGTCGAGGAAGTCGAACCGGTCCAGGGCCACCGGGAAGAGGTCGGCCGACCAGTTCGTCAGCGCAAACAGCGGCACCTCGGCCTCGTGCAGCTCACGCAGGATCTCCACGCTGCCCGCGATCTCGCCGACGAGCGAGGCGCCGAAGTGCTCGCGGTAGGCGACGATCTCCTCGGCGTAGTGCGGGTGTGACGCCACCGCGACCCGCTCGGCCTCGTCGAGCCCGCGCCCGGCGTCGTTGGCGCGGTTCCAGGCGGCGAAGTCGAAGTCGGGGTCGGCCACGAAGGCCAGAGCCCTCTCGCGACCCACTGCGACCTCGACGGCCCGCACCGGGTCCCAGGCGATCAGGACGTCGCCCAGGTCGAAGACGACGGCGTTCGCGGGTCGGGGCCCGAGGTGGTCGGACATGGCTCAGCCGGCGGTCAGGGCGTCGCGCATCGGGACGAGCTTGGCGTCGGACTCGGCGACCTCGGAGTCGGGGTCCGAACCCGCGACGATCCCGCAGCCGGCGAACAGCCGCATGGCCGAGGYGTCCTCGCGATCGAAGGCACCGCACCGCAGCGCGATGCCCCACTCGCCGTCGCCGGTCGCGTCCATCCAGCCGACCGGACCGGCATAGCGGCCCCGGTCCATCTCCTCGAGCTCGGTGATGAGGTCGTCGGCCGCGGCCGAGGGGGTGCCGCAGACCGCCGCGCTCGGGTGCAGCGACGCGGCGAGGGTCAGCGACGTCGCGTGGTCCGCGAGCACGCCGGCGACGTCGGTTGCCAGGTGCATGACGTTCGACAGGTGCAGGACGAAGGGCGCCTCGGGCACGTTGATCGACGAGCAGTGCGGGCGCAGGGCGTCGGCGACCGACCGGACGGCGTACTCGTGCTCCTCGAGGTCCTTGCTCGAGCGGGCCAGTGAGGCCGCCAGCGCGAGGTCGTGCTCGTCGTCACCGGTGCGGCGGATCGTCCCGGCGAGGACCCGGGACGTGACCAGGCCCTTCTCGAGGCGGACCAGCATCTCGGGCGTCGCGCCGACGAGCCCGTCGACCGCGAAGACCCAGGTCGTGTCGTAGCGCTGGGCCAGCCGGGTCAGCAGCCAGCGGGCGTCGATCGGCGCCTCGGCGCTGACCTGGAGGTCGCGGGCCAGGACCACCTTGTCGAGGCTGCCGCCGGTGATGCGTTCGACCGCCCGCTCCACTGCGCCGGCCCACTGGGCCGGAGGCAGCGCACCGTCCGCGAACGCCACGCCAGACGGCTCGCGCGGCTGTGACTGCTGGGGTATGACGGGTGTGGGCAGCTCGTCGCCGGTCCCGATCGTGGTCACCCACCACCGCCCGTCCCGCGCACCCACGACCACCTCGGGGACGACGAGGGTGGCGCCGGACGGTGAGTCCGCGGCATACGAGATGGACCCGAAGGCGACCGGCCCCGTGCCGGGCAGGGCGACGTCGTTGCGCACGACCGCGCCATCGACGACGTCGCGCCACCACGCCTCGGCCCGCTCGAACCGGTCCGGGCCGACGGCCGTGAACTCCAGGGCGCGACCCCACCCGACCAGGCCCTCGCCGCGACGCACCCAGCTGAACAGCTCGGCCGGGTCCGTGCGGTCCGGCAGGAGCGTGAGCAGCATGCCGGGGTCGTGCAGTGCCACGGTGCGGGCGACCACGGGCGAGCCGTGGGGTCGACTCGCAGGCTGGGGCGTGGGAAGGCTGGTCATGTCGGGGAAAGCCTACGGCGGGCGTGGGCGAGGTCCGCGACAGGAGGTCCTCTCGGCGGGTGCGAGGATGTCGACATGACCCGCGCCAGCCTCGACAAGGATCCCCGCGACGTCGCCGCGATGTTCGACGACGTGGCCGGCAGGTACGACCTCACCAACGACGTCCTCTCCCTCGGTCAGGACCGGTTGTGGCGTCGAGCGGTGCTCAAGGCGGTCGCCGCCCAACCCGGTGAGACCGTGCTCGACATCGCTGCGGGCACGGGCACGAGCAGCGAGCCGTTCGCCGACCACGGCGTCAACGTCGTGCCGGCCGACTTCTCCCTCGGCATGTTGCGGGTGGGCAACCGGCGGCGCCCCGACCTGGGTTTCACGGCGGCGGACGCGATGCGGCTTCCCTTCGCGGACAACAGCTTTGACGCGGTGACGATGTCGTTCGGCCTGCGCAACGTCGCTGGTGTCGAAGGGGCGCTGGGGGAGTTCCTGCGGGTGACCAGGCCCGGTGGCCGGCTCGTGGTCTGCGAGTTCAGCCAGCCGGTCAACGGCGCGTTCCGCAAGGTCTACAGCGAGTACCTCATGCGGTCGCTGCCCCCGATCGCCCGCAAGGTCAGCAGCAACCCCGAGTCCTACGTCTACCTCGCCGAGTCGATCCAGGCCTGGCCCGCCCAGCGCGAGCTGGGCGAGCGGATCTCGTCGGTGGGCTGGAGCGAGGTGAGCTGGCGCAACCTGACCGGCGGCATCGTGGCCCTCCACCGGGCAACCAAGCCAGCCCAGCCCGGTCCGGCCGGACAGGATGGGTAAGGGTCGCCCCTGATCCCTCGGTAAGGGTCGCCTAACTGGTGACCGCACGGCGGGTCGGGAATAGACTCCGCATTTGAAGTTCGTGAAGACGTTCACAAGCGGGTGAGGCAGGCGTGACAGACACCATCAGCGAGGCCGCGGGAGGCATCTCGGTGGCCGGGGCTCCGACGGAGACCGCCGACGTCATCGTCGTCGGCGCCGGTCCCGCGGGATCGGCCACCGCGGCATACCTCGCCATGGCGGGGCTGGACGTCCTCGTCATCGAGAAGACGAGCTTCCCGCGCGAGAAGGTGTGTGGCGACGGGCTCACCCCGCGCGCCGTCAAGGAGCTCATCACCCTCGGCATCCCCACGCCCGAGGACGACGGCTGGATCAAGAACCACGGCCTGC
The DNA here is from genome assembly GCF_056403895.1 of Pedococcus sp. P2_E5. Classification (NCBI taxonomy): domain Bacteria; kingdom Bacillati; phylum Actinomycetota; class Actinomycetes; order Micrococcales; family Intrasporangiaceae; genus Pedococcus; species Pedococcus sp. P2_E5. The sequence continues at coordinate 30,874 of NZ_JBFUEP010000034.1, read as the reverse complement.
GGATCATCGGCGGCGGCATGCGCCTGTCCCTGCCCTGGCCCGACCTCGCGAGCTTCCCGCCCTACGGCCTGGTCCGCACCCGGCAGGACTTCGACGACATCCTCGCCAAGCACGCGGTCAAGCACGGTGCGCGACTGCGCGAGGCCACCAACGTCACCGGCCCCATCCTGGACGGCAAGGGCGCCATCGTCGGCGTCACCGCCCGCGCCATGGACGAGAAGGGCCGCGCCACCGGCCCCGAGCTCCGGTATGCCGCGCCGCTGGTCGTCGCCGCGGACGGCAACTCCTCGAGGTTGTCCCTGGCGATGGGCCGCGAGAAGCGCGAGGACCGCCCCATGGGTGTGGCCGTCCGCACCTACTACACGAGCCCCCGCCACGACGACGACTACCTCGAGTCCTGGCTGGAGCTGTGGTCCACGGACGACAACGGCAAGAAGGTCCTGCTGCCCGGTTACGGCTGGATCTTCGGCGTCGGCGACGGCACCTCGAACGTCGGCCTCGGGATCCTCAACACCTCCAGCGCCTTCGGCAAGACCGACTACAAGGACGTCATGCGTCGCTGGGTCGCGACCATGCCCGAGGACTGGACCTACAACGACGCGACGATGGTCGGCCCGATCCGCGGCGCGGCGCTGCCGATGGGCTTCAACCGCCAGCCGCACTACGACAACGGACTGCTGCTGGTCGGTGACGCGGGCGGCATGGTCAACCCGTTCAACGGTGAGGGCATCGCCTACGCCATGGAGTCGGGGCGACTGGCGGCCGAGGTGATCGCGCAGGCGTTCGCGCGCGGCACCGACGCCCAGCGAGAGCGCGTCCTGCAGTCCTACCCCAAGGTCATGGCCGATGCGCTGGGCGGCTACTACACCCTCGGCCGGTACTTCGCGAAGATGATCGGCAACCCCGAGATCATGCGTCTGGCCACCAAGTACGGGCTGCCCCGCACCACCTTGATGAAGTTCCTCCTGAAGGTGATGGCCAACCTCGCGGAGCCGCACGGCGGCGACGCGAGCGACCGCCTCATCACCGCCATGTCCAAGATGGCCCCGGACGCATGACCCGGCGTGCAATCTCTGGCAGCGCCCCTAGGATTGGGCCGCACCGCAAGGATGTGACCGGTGCCACAGTCGGCAGGGACGACGGCAGACGCACGCACGGCAGTAGCGATCACAGAAAGGGAGTGGCACGGCGATGAGCAACCCCTACGTCCCGTTGCTTTTCCTGTTGGCCATCGGTGGCGGGTTCGCCGTCTTCTCGGTCGGCGCCGCGGCGGTCTCGGGCCCCAAGCGCTACAACCGCGCCAAGCTGGACGCCTACGAGTGCGGCATCGAGCCGACCCCCCAGGCCACCGGCGGTGGTCGCGTGCCGATCAAGTACTACCTGACCGCAATGCTCTTCATCATCTTCGACATCGAGTCGGTGTTCCTCTACCCGTTCGCGGTGGCCTTCAACCAGCTCGGCCTGTTCGCGCTCGTGGAGATGGTGCTGTTCATCCTGACCGTGTTCGTGGCCTACGCGTACGTGTGGCGCCGCGGCGGCCTCGAGTGGGACTGACGAGGGACTAGGACCAAGTAATGGGAATCGAAGAGAAGCTGCCCGCGGGCTTCCTGCTGACCACGGTCGAGCAGGTCGCCGGCTACATGCGCAAGAGCTCGGTCTGGCCGGCCACGTTCGGCCTGGCCTGCTGCGCCATCGAGATGATGGCTGTCGGCACGCCCGACTACGACATCGCCCGGTTCGGGATGGAGCGGTTCTCCGCCACCCCGCGCCAGGCCGACCTGATGATCGTCGCCGGTCGCGTGAGCCAGAAGATGGCCCCGGTCGTCCGCCAGGTCTACGACCAGATGCCCGAGCCCAAGTGGGTCATCTCGATGGGTGTCTGCGCCAGCTCCGGTGGCATGTTCAACAACTACGCGATCGTCCAGGGCGTCGACCACATCATCCCGGTCGACGTCTACCTGCCCGGCTGTCCGCCCCGCCCCGAGATGCTGCTCAACGCGATCATCACGCTGCACGAGCAGATCCAGAACTCCAAGCTGGGCGTCAACCGCGTCGCGGCCGCCCGTGCCGCCGAGGCGGCGGCCCTGTCCGCGACGCCAACCCACCAGATGACCGGCCTGCTCGCCCAGGGCGCCGGCAGCGGTCACACCCACGCGCACGGCCACCTGCACGGCACCGACGTGGCGCAGGGCGGTGTCGCATGAGCGACAAGGACACCGGCGACACGAAGGACGCACCCGACCAGCCGGCGCCCGAAGCAGCTGCGGCCACGATCGGCGCCCAGCCCGGTGAGGTCGTCGACCGCGCGGACGACGAGCGCCTGCCTGCGGCCCCCGGCACGACTCCCGACCCCGTCACCATCGGCGAGCGTCGCGGCATGTTCGGCGCGGCCGACTCCGGTGACACCTCCGGCTACGGAGGCATGGTCAGCCCGATCCTGTTCCCCGGTGCGGCGGTTCGTCCCTACGGCAGCTACTTCGACACGATCGCGGACCAGCTCGAGCGTGGCCTGCTCGGTGGCACCGCCTCCTATGCCGAGGCCGTCGAGCGGGTCGTGGTCGACCGCGGCGAGATGACCCTCTTCGTCCGACGTGAGCACCTGCCGGCCGTCGCGCGTGCCCTGCGCGACGACCCGTCGCTGCGCTTCGAGATGTGCACGGGCGTCTCCGGCGTGCACTACCCGCACGAGTCCGGCCGCGAGCTGCACGCCGTCTACCACTTCCTGTCCATCACCCACGGCGGTCGCCGGGTCCGCGTCGAGGTCACCGCCCCCGACGACGACCCGCACATCCCGTCGATCGTCGAGATCTACCCGGCGAACGACTGGCACGAGCGCGAGACCTGGGACATGTTCGGCATCGAGTTCGACGGTCACCCGTCGCTCACCCGCATCCTCATGCCCGACGACTGGCCGGGCCACCCACAGCGGAAGGACTACCCCCTCGGCGGCATCCCCGTCGAGTACAAGGGCGCGACCATCCCGCCGCCGGACCAGCGGAGGTCTTACAGCTGATGACGACCAACTCACTCAGGGACAAGGACATCTACGCCACCTCCGGCGCCGACACGGCGGCCGCAGCGGGCGCCCACGTCTTCAATGCCACGGGCGGGGACTGGGACCAGCTCGTCGACGAAGCCGCGGCCCTCCACGAGGAGCGGATCGTCGTCAACATGGGTCCGCAGCACCCGTCGACGCACGGCGTGCTCCGGCTCATCCTCGAGCTCGACGGCGAGACGGTGACCGAGACCCGCGCAGGGATCGGCTACCTGCACACCGGCATCGAGAAGAACATGGAGTTCCGCACCTGGACCCAGGGCGTGACCTTCTGCACCCGGATGGACTACCTCACCCCGTTCTTCAACGAGGCCGTGTTCTGCCTCGGGGTCGAGAAGCTGCTCGGCATCACCGACCAGATCCCCGAGCGCGCCAGCGTCATCCGCGTCCTCATGATGGAGCTCAACCGGATCACCTCCCACCTCGTCGCCCTGGCGACCGGTGGCATGGAGATGGGTGCCACCACCGTCATGACGGTCGGCTTCCGCGAGCGCGAGCGGATCCTGTCCATCTTCGAGATGGTCACCGGCCTGCGCATGAACAACGCGTTCATCCGCCCCGGGGGCGTCGCCCAGGACCTGCCGCCCGGCGCGATCGACAAGGTGCGCGACACGATTCCGTTGGTGCGCAGGGGGCTTGGCGAGCTCGAGCTCCTCCTGAACGAGAACCCCATCCTCAAGGGCCGCACCGTCGACGTCGGCTACCTCGACCTCTCCGGCTGCATGGCGCTGGGCATCACCGGTCCCATGCTGCGCTCGACGGGTCTGCCCCACGACCTGCGCAAGCTGGACCCCTACTGCGGCTACGAGACCTACGACTTCGAGGTCATCACCCGCACCGAGTCCGACGCCTACGCCCGGCTGCGGATCCGCATCGACGAGATGTACGAGTCGCTCAAGATCGCCGAGCAGTGCATCGACCGGCTGCAGGCCGGCTCCGGCCCGGTCATGGTCGAGGACAAGAAGATCGCCTGGCCGGCACAGCTGGCCATCGGCGGCGACGGCATGGGCAACAGCCTCGACCACATCCGCGAGATCATGGGCACCTCGATGGAGTCCCTCATCCACCACTTCAAGCTGGTCACCGAGGGCTTCCGTGTCCCCCCGGGCCAGGCCTATGCCGCGGTGGAGAGCCCCAAGGGCGAGCTCGGCTGCCACGTGGTGTCCGACGGCGGCACGCGCCCCTACCGCGCGCACTTCCGCGACCCGTCGTTCAACAACCTGCAGGCCACGGCCGTGATGTGCGAAGGCAGCCAGATCGCCGACGTCATCGTCGCCGTCGCCTCGATCGACCCCGTCATGGGAGGCGTGGACCGCTGATGGAGCACTACGGGATCCAGACGGCGGCAGGGCACCTGACCGTCGCTCCAGAGTCCAAGGAGCCGTATGCCGCGGACGTGCTGGCCGGCCTCCACGAGGACGCCGCGCTGGTGGTGGCGAAGTACCCGCAGAAGCGTTCCGCGCTGCTGCCGCTGCTGCACCTCGTCCAGTCGGTCGACGGCTACGTCACCGGGCGCGGTATCGACTTCTGCGCCGAGGTCCTCGAGCTGAGCACCGCCGAGGTCTCGGGTGTCGCGACCTTCTACACGCAGTACAAACGGCACCCCAACGGCGAGTTCACCGTCGGCATCTGCACCAACACCCTCTGCGCGATCATGGGCGGCGACCAGATCTGGGACGAGGTCTCCGAGCACCTCGGCGTCGGCCACGACGAGACGACGCCGGACGGCAAGGTCACCCTCGAGCGGGTCGAGTGCAACGCCGCGTGCGACTTCGCCCCGGTGGTCATGGCCAACTGGGAGTTCTTCGACAACCAGACGCCCGAGTCGACCAAGCAGCTGGTCGACGACCTGCGCTCCGGCAAGGACGTCAAGCCCAGCCGCGGCCCCGACAAGGTGTGTTCCTTCAAGCAGGTCTCGCGCGTCCTGGCCGGTTTCCACGACGGCCTCGCCGACGAGGGCGTCGGCGCCGGCCCCGCCTCGCTGGAGGGCCTGAGGATCGCCAACGAGCGTGGCTGGACCGCGCCCAACGGCAACTCCGACAGCAAGGCCGCCGAGGCGCCCCAGGAGGAGCACGCCCCCGAGGCGACCTCCGACGAGCTGGCGGCAGGACGGCATACCTCCACCGACTCCACGGCCAACGCACCGGACGAGGTCGTCGACGACAAGCCGGCCACCTTGTTCGACGGCAACGGGGCCAAGGCCGAAGGGAAGGACGAGGCATGAGCACCACGCTGACCCCGATCCTCACGAAGTTCTGGGACGACCCCCAGTCGTGGACGCTCGAGACCTACGAGCGCAACGAGGGCTACCAGGCGCTGAAGAAGGCGCTGGGCATGAAGCCGGCCGACCTCGTCCAGATGACCAAGGACTCCGGCCTGCGCGGCCGTGGCGGCGCGGGCTTCCCGACCGGCATGAAGTGGGGCTTCCTGCCCCCGCCCGACGGCGGCCCCCGCTACCTCGTGGTCAACGCCGACGAGTCCGAGCCGGGCACCTGCAAGGACATCCCGCTGATGATGGCGGCGCCGCAGTTCCTCATCGAGGGCTGTGTCATCACGTCCTTCGCGATCGGCTGCAACCACGCCTTCATCTACCTGCGCGGTGAGGTCGTGCACGTCTACCGCCGCCTGCTTCGCGCGGTGGAGGAGGCGTATGCCGCGGGCCACCTCGGCAAGAACATCCACGGCTCGGGCTTCGACCTCGACATCACCGTGCACGCCGGCGCCGGCGCCTACATCTGTGGCGAGGAGACCGCGCTGCTCGACAGCCTCGAGGGCCGTCGCGGACAACCGCGCCTCAAGCCGCCGTTCCCGGCCGTCGCGGGCCTCTACGCCCGCCCGACCGTGGTCAACAACGTCGAGTCGATCGCCTCGGTGCCGCCGATCCTGCTGCACGGCGCCGACTGGTTCGCCGGCATGGGCACGGAGAAGTCCCAGGGATTCGGCATCTTCAGCCTCTCCGGCCACGTCAAGCGTCCCGGCCAGTACGAAGCACCGCTCGGCATCACGCTGCGCGAGCTGCTCGACCTCGCCGGTGGCATGCGCGACCCCAACAAGAAGCTCAAGTTCTGGACCCCCGGTGGTTCGTCCACGCCGTTGTTCACCGACGAGCACCTCGACACCCCGCTCGACTTCGAGTCGGTGGCGGCGGCGGGCTCGATGCTCGGCACCCGCGCGCTGCAGATCTTCGACGAGACGACCTGTGTCGTCCGGGCGGTCGACCGCTGGACCGACTTCTACAAGCACGAGTCCTGTGGCAAGTGCACCCCGTGCCGTGAGGGCACCTGGTGGCTCAAGCAGATCCTCGGTCGGCTCGAGCACGGACAGGGGTCCGAGGAGGACCTCGAGAAGCTGCTCGACATCTGTGACAACATCCTCGGCCGCAGCTTCTGCGCGCTCGGTGACGGCGCGACCAGCCCGATCACCAGCAGCATCCAGTACTTCCGCGAGGAGTACCTCGCGCACCTGACGCACGGGGGCTGCCCGTTCGACCCACGAGACTCCACCCTGTTCGCAAAGGATGCGGTGTCCGCATGAGCGTGACCACGAGCCCCAGCGCCGGCGGCAACGCCGTCAGCACCGGGGGCAACGCCTCGACACCACCGGCCGTCGACCTGGTGACCCTCACCATCGACGGCGTCGCGGTGTCGGTCCCCAAGAACACGCTGGTGATCCGCGCCGCCGAAGAGGTCGGCGTCCAGATCCCGCGGTTCTGCGACCACCCCCTCCTCGAGCCGGTCGGCGCCTGCCGCCAGTGCCTCGTCGACATCGCCACCCCCGGCCCCGACGGCACCCTGCGACCGATGCCCAAGCCCCAGGCCTCCTGCACCATCACGGCGACCGAGGGCATGGAGGTCAAGACGCAGATGACCTCCCCGGTCGCCGACAAGGCGCAGCAGGGCGTGATGGAGCTGCTGCTCATCAACCACCCGCTCGACTGCCCCGTCTGCGACAAGGGCGGCGAGTGCCCCCTGCAGAACCAGGCCATGAGCAACGGTCGCGCCAAGTCCCGCTTCGAGGACGTCAAGCGCACCTACCCCAAGCCGATCAACATCTCCTCGCAGGTGCTGCTCGACCGCGAGCGCTGTGTCCTGTGCGCCCGCTGCACCCGCTTCTCCGACCAGATCGCCGGTGACCCGTTCATCGCCCTGGTCGAGCGCGGTGCGCTGCAGCAGGTCGGCATCTACCAGGAGCAGCCGTTCGAGTCCTACTTCTCGGGCAACACCGTCCAGATCTGCCCCGTGGGCGCCCTGACCGGTGCGGCCTACCGCTTCCGCAGCCGCCCGTTCGACCTCATGTCGACCAAGAGCGTCTGCGAGCACTGCGCCTCCGGCTGCTCCATCCGCACCGACCACCGCCGCGGCGCGGTGCTGCGGCGGATGGCCATCAACGACGTGGCCGTCAATGAGGAGTGGAACTGCGACAAGGGTCGCTGGGCCTTCCAGTACGCCAGCACCGGTGACCGCTTCGACTACCCGATGGTGCGCGACGAGGACGGCGAGCTCCAGGTCGCCTCGTGGCCCGAGGCACTGGCCGCCGCTGCCGCCGGACTCCGGCGCTCCAAGGGTGTCGGCGTGCTGACCGGTGGACGGGTGTCCGTCGAGGACGCCTACGCCTATGGCAAGTTCGCCCGCGCCGTGCTCGCCACCAACGACATCGACTTCCGCGCCCGCCCGCACTCGGCTGAGGAGGCCGACTTCCTCGCGTCCTCCGTCGTCGCGACCGGTCCCTCTGTTGACGGAGCTCAGGGGGGCGCGGTCACCTACGCCGACCTCGAAGCCGCCAAGACCGTCGTCCTCGTGGGCTTCGAGCCCGAGGAGGAGAGCCCGATCGTCTTCCTGCGGCTGCGCAAGGCCGTGCGCCGCACCAAGACGGCCGTGTATGCCGTGGCGCCCTTCGAGACGCGCGGCCTCACCAAGCTGAACGGCACCCTCATCCCGTCGGCACCGGGCACCGAGGCCGAGGTGCTGCGCGCCCTGGCCGACGGCGTCACCGGTGACGGGGCAGCGGCGCGCGCGGCCCAGGCCCTCGAGGAGCCGGGCGCCATCGTGATCGTGGGCGAGCGCCTAGCCACCGTCCCCGGGGCACTGTCAGCGGCTGCCGCACTGGCCACCTCGAACAACGCCCGCCTCGCCTGGGTGCCGCGTCGTGCCGGTGAGCGCGGAGCGCTCGAGGCCGGCGCCCTGCCCACCATGCTGCCCGGGGGCCGTCTGGTCGCCGACGCAGCGGCGCGTGAGCAGGTTGCCGACCTGTGGGACGTCGTCGGCCTGCCGGACGTGCCGGGCCGCGACGGTGCCGGCATCCTCCGGGCCGCCACGACCGGCTCGATCAACGCCCTGGTCGTCGGTGGCGTGGACGCGGCCGACCTGGCCAGCGCCCACACCGAGGAAGCCCTCGCCAAGACCTTCGTCGTCTCGCTCGACTTCCGGCCGTCGTCGGTGACCGCCGTGGCCGACGTCGTGCTCCCCGTCGCTCCGCATGCGGAGAAGGGCGGGACGTTCGTCGACTGGGAGGGACGCCCGCGCACCTTCGAGGCAGCGCTCGACAGCGCCGCCCAGTCCGACTACCGCGTCCTGGACATGCTCGCGTCCGAGATGGGTGCCTTCCTGGGCACCCGCACCCTCACCGAGGTCCGTCGCGAGATGGCTGCGCTCGGCCCGGCGACCGGCGATCGCGCCGCTGCTCCCTCGGTCCAGGTCGGTGACCTGCCGAGCGCAGGGGCCGGCCAGCTCGTGCTGGCGACCTGGCACCACCTGCTCGACCGGGGTTCGCTGCAGGACGGCGAGCCGTTCCTCGCAGGCACCGCCGCCAAGGCGTTCGCGCGGGTGTCCGCAGCGACCGCCGAGTCCTTCGGTCTCGCCGAGGGCGACACAGTGACCGTGTCCACGTCCGCCGGCTCCGTGTCGGCGCCGGTCGCGGTCACCGCCGGCATGGTCGACCACGTCGTCTGGCTGCCGACCAACTCCGACGGCTCCACCGTCCGCGCCGCCCTGGGGGCGGTCGCCGGTGACGTCGTGACCGTCACGAAGGGAGGCGCCCGGTGAGCACCCTGACGTATGCCGCGGACGCCGTCACCGGCATACCGCACCTTGCTGTCGGGCTCGGCGCCTCGGCGCCGTTCGCCGACAACCCGAGCGCGGACTTCAGCGACACCCCGTGGTGGCTGCACCTGGTGAAGGCGCTGCTCGTCTTCGTCTTCCTGCTGGTCAACACGCTGGTCGTCATCTGGTTCGAGCGCCGCGTGATCGGCCGGATGCAGCAGCGTCCGGGCCCGAACCGCACCGGCCCGTTCGGCCTCCTGCAGACCCTGGCCGACGGCGTGAAGCTGGCCCTCAAGGAGGACCTCACGCCCAAGAACGCCGACAAGGTCGTCTTCGCGCTGGCCCCGGCCATCGCGGGTGCGATGGCCTTCGTGTCGTTCGCGATCATCCCGATGGGGCCGACCGTCTCGATGTTCGGTCACCGCACGCCGCTCCAGCTCACCGACATCCCCGTCGCCGTCCTGCTGGTGCTCGCGGTCGCCGGGGTCGGCGTCTACGGCATCGTGCTGGCCGGCTGGTCCTCGGGTTCGACCTACCCGCTGCTCGGTGGTCTGCGCTCGACCGCCCAGGTCATCTCCTACGAGATCGCCATGGGACTGTCGCTCGTCGCGGTGTTCCTCTACAGCGGGTCGATGTCGACCTCGCAGATCGTCGGCGCGCAGAAGAGCCTCTGGTACATCCTGCCGCTGGTGCCGAGCTTCCTGGTCTACGTCGTCACGATGGTCGGCGAGACCAACCGCCTGCCGTTCGACCTCGCCGAGGGCGAGGGGGAGCTGACCGGTGGCTTCCACACCGAGTACTCGTCGCTGAAGTTCGCGATGTTCTTCCTGGGTGAGTACGTCAACATGTTCACCGTCTCCGCGCTGGCGACGACGATGTTCCTCGGTGGCTGGATGGCCCCTCCCGGCATCGCGGCCATCAACGACGGCATGTTCAACCACGGCTGGTGGGGCCTGCTCTGGTTCGTCATCAAGCTCTGGCTGTTCATGTTCTTCTTCGTCTGGCTGCGCGGTTCGCTGCCTCGTGTGCGCTACGACCAGTTCATGCGGTTCGGCTGGAAGTTCCTCATCCCCGTCACCCTCACCTGGGTCGTGGTCGCCTCGTTCATGAAGGCCAGCCAGCTCGGCTTCATCCAGGGCCCGAGCATCACGTTCCGCGGCCGGGAGTTCCCCGTCCTCAGCATCGCCTTCGTCGTCATCCTCGCCGGGGCCGTCCTGGTCATCGCCTGGCTGCGCGACAACCGCAAGATCGAGCAGGACGCCATCCGCAACATGCCACCGCCCGAGGAGATCGATCCCTTCGCGGGCGGCTACCCCGTGCCCCCGCTGCCGGGGCAGCGGCTCAAGGAGCCGTCGCTCGCGATCGGCGAGCGCGCCACCGACAAGGAGGAGGCCACTCGTGGCTGACGACCAGAAGAAGCCCGGGTTCCTCGCGGACCTCTTCGCTCCCGTCGGCGGGTTCGGCGTCACCTTCGCGACGATGTTCCGCAAGCTGGAGACCGAGGAGTACCCCGAGGAGAAGCGGCCGACCCAGCCGCGTTTCCACGGACGTCACCAGCTCAACCGGCACGCCGACGGACTCGAGAAGTGCGTCGGGTGCGAGTTGTGCGCCTGGGCCTGTCCAGCGGACGCGATCCTCGTCGAGGGCGCCTCGAACGACGACTCCGAGGGCGGCTCCGGCCGGTTCTCACCCGGTGAGCGCTACGGCCGCGTCTACCAGATCAACTACCTGCGCTGCATCTTCTGCGGGCTGTGCATCGAGGCCTGCCCGACCCGGGCGCTGACGATGACCAACTTCTACGAGCTGGCGGACAACAACCGCGCCGACCTCATCTTCACCAAGGAGCAGCTGCTCGCCCCCCTCGCGGAGGGCATGCTCCCGGCTCCGCACCCGATGGTCGACGGCCTCGAGGAGCGGGACTACTACCAGGGCAAGGTGTCCCGCGCGACGCCCGACCAGGAGGAGTGGGTGAAGGCCCACGACGCCCAGCCCCAGGAGGGTCTGGCCCCGAGCGGCGACCCCGTCGAAGGAGTCGACACGGTGACCACCCGACAGGCCACCCGCGACACGACCGAGGCGGTGCGCCGATGACCGGCCTGGGCGAGCAGATCATGTTCTGGGTCCTCGCGCCGATCAGCGTGCTCGGTGCGCTCGGCCTCATCTTCGCCAAGAAGGCTGTCCACGCCGCGCTCGGCATGGCCCTGGTGATGATCAACCTCGGCATCTTCTACATCGCCGAGGAGGCGGAGTTCCTGGGCATCATCCAGATCTTCGTCTACACCGGTGCGGTCATGATGCTGTTCCTCTTCGTGCTGATGCTCGTCGGCGTCGATTCCTCCGACTCCCTCGTCGAGACCCTCAAGGGCCAGAAGTGGGCGAGCCTCCTGCTCGCCTTCGGACTCGCAGGTCTGCTCTTCACCGCGATCGGCCGCGCCGAGTTCGGACCGATGAAGGGCCTGTCGGCCGTCAACGAGAGCACCGGCAACGTGTCCGGGGTCGCCGAGCTGATCTTCGGCAAGTACGTCTGGACGTTCGAGATCACCTCCGCCCTGCTGATCACCGCCGCCCTGGGCGCCATGGTGCTGGCCCACCGCGAGCGGATCGGCGCCAAGCCCAGCCAGCGCGCGTGGTCCGAGCGCCGTGTCCTCGAGAACCGCAACGTCGCCGGCCTCCCGGCCCCCGGTGTCTACGCCCGCAGCAACGCGGTCGACACCCCGGCGCTGCTGCCCGACGGGTCGCCCAGCGAGCTGTCCGTGTCGCGGGTGCTCACCGCCCGTGAGCAGAACGTCGCCCCGGCGCGCCACATCGAGTCCGAGCACGACATCGAGCACGAGATCGAGGAGGGATCGCAGCGATGAACCTCGTCAACTACATCTACCTCGCGACCCTGTTGTTCGCGATCGGTGGCGCGGCGGTCCTCATGCGGCGCAACGCCATCATCGTGTTCATGGGTGTCGAGCTGATGCTCAACTCGACCAACCTGATGTTCGTGACGTTCTCCCGGATGCGCGGCAACCTCGACGGCCAGGTGATCGCCCTGTTCGTCATGGTGGTCGCCGCTGCCGAGGTCGTCGTGGGCCTGGCCATCATCATGGCCATCTTCCGTGCCCGCCGGTCGGCCTCGGTCGACGACGCCAACCTGCTGAAGCTGTAGAAGGAGCCACCAGGTGACCTCCCTCGCCCACCTCGCCACTGCAGAAGGTGCCGCCACAGCGGCCACCGGCGTCACGGCATACGCCTGGCTGTTGGTAGCCCTCCCGCTGCTCGGTGCTGCCGTGCTGCTGTTCGGTGGCCGTGCCACCGACAAGTGGGGGCCGCTGTTCGCCGTCGCGATGTCGTGGGCGGCCTTCGTCGTCGGCTTCGTCGTCTGGATCTCGATGCTCGGTCGCGGCGCCGAGGAGCGTGCCGCGCACCTGCACCTGTTCAACTGGGTGCCGGCGGGGTCGTTCAACCTCGACGCCGGGATGCTCGTCGACCAGCTGTCGGTGACGTTCGTGCTGCTGGTGACCTTCGTCGGGTCGCTGATCCACGTCTACTCGCTGGGCTACATGGAGCACGACCCCGACAAGCGCCGGTTCTTCGCCTACCTCAACCTGTTCGTGGCCGCGATGCTGCTGCTGGTGCTGGCCGACTCCTACCTGTTGCTCTACGTCGGCTGGGAGGGCGTTGGTCTGGCGTCCTACCTGCTCATCGGGTTCTGGAACCACAACCCCACCTATGCCACCGCCGCCAACAAGGCGTTCGTCGTCAACCGCGTGGGTGACTTCGGCCTGTCCGTCGGGATCATGGTCATGTTCGCGGCCTTCGGCACCGTCACCTTCGCGGGCGTCCAGGAGGCTGCCAAGGGCGGTGCGGGCGAGGGTGTCCTCACGGCCATCGGCCTGCTGCTGCTGCTCGGTGCCTGTGGCAAGTCGGCGCAGTTCCCGCTGCAGAGCTGGCTCGGCGACGCCATGGCGGGCCCCACGCCGGTGTCGGCGCTCATCCACGCCGCGACCATGGTCACCGCCGGGGTCTACCTCGTGGTGCGCAGCAGCTTCATCTTCGACAACGCGCCCAACGCGCAGCTGGCGGTCGTGGCCGTCGGTGCCGTGACGCTGATCTTCGGGGCCATCGTCGGTTGCGCCAAGGACGACATCAAGAAGGCGCTGGCCGCCTCGACCATGTCGCAGATCGGCTACATGATGCTCGCGGCCGGGCTCGGTCCGGTCGGCTACGCCTTCGCGATCTTCCACCTGCTGACCCACGGCTTCTTCAAGGCCGGCATGTTCCTCGGCGCAGGCTCGGTCATGCACGGTATGAACGACCAGGTCGACATGCGCCGCTTCGGTGGGCTGTCCGGCGCCATGAAGATCACCTGGCTGACCTTCGGGCTCGGCTGGCTCGCGATCCTCGGGGTCCCGCCGTTCTCGGGCTTCTGGTCCAAGGACAAGATCATCGAGGCCGCGTTCATCGGCGAGGGCTGGCGGCCGTGGGTGTTCGGCGGAGCCGCGCTCATCGGTGCCGGCATCACGGCCTTCTACATGTCCCGCCTGTTCTTCATGACCTTCCACGGCAAGAAGCGCTGGACCGACGACGTGCACCCCCACGAGTCGCCCCTCACCATGACCGTCCCGATGATGGTGCTGGCAGTGGGCTCGGCCCTGCTCGGCCTCGTCCTGTCGATCGGCGGCACCTTCACCTCCTGGCTCGAGCCGGTGGTCGGAGGGCACGAGGAGGGCGAGCACCCGGTGCTGCCGGTGTGGTCGCTCATGACGCTGACCCTGCTGCTGGTCGCCGGCGGCATCGCGCTGGCGTGGATGCGCTACTGGCGTGACGAGGTGCCGCACGCCCAGCCCGCGGGCTCGCTGGTCACCCGCGCCGCGCGCCGCGACCTCTACCAGGACGACGTCAACGAAGGAGTCTTCATGCGACCCGGTGTCCACCTCACCCGGGCGCTGGTCTTCGCCGACAACCGCGGCGTCGACGGCGCAGTCGGTGGTCTGGCCGCCCTCGTCGGTGGCACGTCCAGCCGCCTGCGTCGCCTCCAGAACGGCTTCGCACGCTCGTACGCCCTGACGATGCTCGCCGGCGTCGTCGTGATCCTCGGTGCCATGTGGGTGATCCAGTGATGACGAACTTCCCCTGGCTGACCGTGATCGGGCTGATCCCGCTCATCGGTGCTGCCGTCGTGGCCGGGCTTCCGGCCGGGCTGACCGACAGAGCCAAGCACGTCGCCCTGGGCTTCTCGCTGGTGACGCTGGTCTTCGGCATCGCCGCGGCGCTGCAGTTCGAGAACGGTTCGAGCGCGCAGTTCCAGCTCACCGAGCAGCACGAGTGGATCCCGCAGTTCGGGGTGTCCTACGCGGTCGGCGTCGACGGAATCGCGCTCGTCATGATCCTGATGGCCCTGGTGCTGACGCCCGTCTGCATCCTGGCCGCCTGGAACGACGTGCCCGAGGGCGGCAAGCGCGAGAAGAACTACTTCGCGCTCATGCTCGTGCTGGCCACGTTCATGGTCGGCGTCTTCGCGGCCACCGACGTGTTCCTCTTCTACGTCTTCTTCGAGGCGATGCTCATCCCGGTGTACTTCCTCATCGGCTCCTTCGGGGGATCGCGCAGGCAGTACGCCGCGGTGAAGTTCCTGCTCTTCTCGCTCGCGGGCGGGCTGGTGATGCTGGTCGGCGTCATCGCGCTCTACCACTACGGCCCGGGTGGGGCTGACGGCTTCCTCGTGTCGAAGCTGACCGGTCTGTCACTCGGTGCGACGCCCGAGCGGCTGATGTTCGTGGCGTTCTTCATCGCGTTCGCCGTCAAGGCGCCGATGTGGCCCGTCCACACCTGGCTGCCCGATGCCGCCACCGAGGCCCGGCCCGCGACGGCCGTGCTGCTCGTCGGCGTCCTCGACAAGGTCGGCACCTACGGGATGATCCGGTTCTGCCTCCAGCTGTTCCCGGAGGCGTCCAAGTGGGCCACGCCGGTCGTGCTGACGCTCGCCGTCATCTCGATCCTCTACGGTGCGCTGCTCGCGATCGGCCAGACCGACATCATGCGTCTGATCGCGTACACCTCGATCAGCCACTTCGGCTTCATCGTGCTGGGGATCTTCGCCCTGACGACCACGGGTGGGGCGGGCTCGACGCTCTACATGCTCAACCACGGGTTCTCGACAGCCGCGCTGTTCCTCATCGGGGCCATGCTCGTCGCCCGTCGCGGCAGCAAGCGGATCCCCGACTTCGGCGGCTGGCAACGCGTCACGCCCGGTCTGGCCGGTGTCTTCCTGGTGGCCGGCCTCTCGGGTCTGGCTCTGCCCGGACTGAGCTCCTTCATCTCCGAGATCATGGTGCTCGTCGGGACGTACCAGCGGTACCCTGTGCCCGCTGTCATCGCGACGGCAGGCATCGTCCTGGCGGCGCTGTACATCCTGCTGATGTACAAGCGGATGATGACCGGGCCCAAGCCGGAGCTCGACGGCCCGGTCCGCGACATCACGCTGCGGGAGAAGCTCGTCGTGGCCCCGTTGATCGCGGCGTTCCTCGTCCTCGGGTTCTACCCCAAGCCCGCTCTCGACCTGCTCAACCCGGCGGTGACCGCCACGCTGAAGTTCGTCGGCGCCACCGACCCGGCCCCCACCTCCGCTGCTGACGGGAGCACGAAGTAATGCCCGCCATGACGGTCCTGTCCACGCCGGCGCTGACCACCGCCTTCAAGGCCGCTGACGTCGACTACGGCGCCATCGCCCCGATGCTCATCGTCGTCGCGGGGGCCATGGTCGGTGTCCTCGTCGAGGCCTTTGCCCCGCGTCGGCTGCGGCACCCGATCCAGGTGAGCCTGGCCCTCGTGTCGCTCGTCGCCGCGTTCGTCGTCCTCGTGACGGTGTCGACCGACGCCAGTCACCGCGGTGGCACGCTGGCCCAGGCGATCATCATCGACGGGCCGGCGCTGTTCCTCCAGGGCGCCATCCTGGCGATGGCTGCGCTCGGCATCCTCACGATGGCCGAGAAGTTCGGTGGCCAGGGTGCCGACGCCTTCACCCCGATGGGTGCGGCCGTCCCCGGGTCGCCCCACGAGGCGGCTGCGCTGCGCGCCGGGCTCGCGACCAGCGAGGTCTTTCCGCTGACCCTGTTCTCGGTGGTCGGCATGCTGCTGTTCCCCGCGGCCGGTGACCTCCTGACGATGTTCGTCGCCCTCGAGGTCCTGTCCCTCCCGCTCTACCTGCTGTGCGGGTTGGCGCGTCGTCGCCGGCTCCTGTCGCAGGAGGCCTCGCTCAAGTACTTCCTGCTCGGTGCCTTCAGCTCGGCGTTCTTCCTGTTCGGTGCGGCGCTGCTCTACGGCTACGCCGGCTCGCTCTACCTCGCCGACATCGCCACGGCGGTCAGCGCCGCCAACGGCGCGCTCGAGGGCCTGCTGCTGCCCGGCGTCCTGCTGGTCCTGATCGGCCTGCTGTTCAAGGTCGGCGCGGTGCCGTTCCACTCCTGGACCCCCGACGTCTACCAGGGTGCTCCCACCCCGGTGACCGGCTTCATGGCCGCCTGCACCAAGGTCGCCGCCTTCGGCGCGATCCTGCGCGTGGTCTACGTCGGCATCGAGGCCAACCGGTGGGACTGGCGCGGTGGCGTCATCGCCGTCGCCGCCCTGACCATGGTCGTGGGTGCGGTCCTGTCCGTGACCCAGACCGACGTCAAGCGTCTGCTGGCCTACTCGTCGATCGCGCACGCCGGCTTCATCCTCGTCGCCGTCCTGTCCTTCGACCGCACCGGCGTCTCGGGCACGATGTTCTACCTCGTCGCCTACGGCTTCATGACGATCGCTGGTTTCGCGGTGGTCTCCCTCGTGCGCCAAGGCGGCTCCGAGGCATCGCACCTGTCGCAGTGGGCGGGCCTGGGACGCAACCACCCCGTGGTTGCCGGGGTCTTCGCCTTCCTGCTCCTGGCGTTCGCGGGCATCCCGCTGACCTCCGGCTTCGCCGCGAAGTATGCCGCGTTCTCGCCGGCGATCACCTTCGGCGGGCGATCCGGGCTGGCCCTGGTCATCATCGGCGTCCTCTGCAGCGTGATCACGGCGTTCGTCTACGTCCGCCTGATCGTCCTCATGTACTTCACCGACCCGCCGGCCGGTGAGGCCGTCGTCGCCGAGACTGCCTCGCCGTTCACCACGATCGCGATCACCATCGGCACGCTCGTGACGCTCGTCCTCGGGGTGCTCCCGTCGCAGGCCCTCGACCTCGCCGAGCGGTCGTCGCAGTTCCTGGTGAAATGACGCAGCCTGCCGAGACGGATCAGCCTGGTCAGGTGAGTGCAACTCCGCCAGTCATCGTCCTGCCCGGCACCTCGGAGCGGCTGTCGGCACGTCTGCAGACCGGGCTGGACGAGGTCGATGCGCTGCTGCGCCGCGAGGTCGACCACGACGACCCGTTCATCGCCGAGGCCAACACCCACCTGATCGAGGCGGGAGGCAAGCGGTTCCGTCCGCTGCTGACGCTGCTGGCGTCCGAGCTGGGGACCGGCATCAACGCGGACGTGATCGCCGCGGCCGCAGGGGTCGAGCTGACCCACGTCGCCTCGCTGTGCCACGACGACGTCATGGACGAGGCCGAGGTCCGCCGTGGCGCCCCCAGCGCCAACGCGAAGTACGGCAACTCGACCGCCATCCTGGTCGGCGACATGCTCTTCGGCACCGCGTCGTCGATCATCGCCGACCTCGGCGCCGACGCCGTCAAGATCCAGGCCGAGACGTTCGTGCGCCTGTGCGCCGGGCAGATCCGTGACGACCGCCCCAGCCCCAGCGGGCAGGACCCGGTCGACTACTACCTCGCGGTGCTGGCCGACAAGACCGGGGTCCTGATCGCCACGGCCGCACGCTACGGCGCGATGTTCTCCGGCTGCGACGCACAGACGATCGAGATCATGCGCGAGTACGGCGAGCGGCTCGGCATGGCCTTCCAGCTCGCCGACGACCTCATCGACGTCTCGTCGGAGGCCGAGGACCTGGGCAAGACCCCCGGCACTGACCTGCGCGAGGGCAAGCGGACCCTTCCCGTGCTCTACGCCCTGGCCTCGACCGACCCGGCAGACGCCCGGCTCCGCGAGCTGGTGCAGACCGAGCTGCGCGACCAGGCCCTGCTCGACGAGGCCCTCGCGCTGCTGCGCGCCCACCCGGCGATGGAGCAGGCTCGCGAGCACACGGCCGCCGTGGCCAAGGCGGCGCAGGACGTCCTCGACCCGCTGCCCGACGGCGAGGCCAAGGCCGCACTGCGGGCCCTGGCGACCAGCGTCGTCACCCGCGTCGGCTGACCTCGCCCCTCCCGCGACGCCACGACCTCTCCCACTTCTGGCCACCCATGGTGGGTGAGGGGCGGGACTTGGGTCGAGCACGCGGCATACGTGGCCAGAAGTCGGGGGATGGGGCACAGCAGAGGAGGTATGCCGCGGGGGTGAGTCCGCGGCATACCTCCTCGTGGGTGCGTGACCACCCACCTCGGTGAGGTGGGGGAGGGGTCAGGCGCGGTGGACCTGGATGACTGCGGGGCGTGGCTGGCCGTCGCCGAGGTAGGGGAACTGGCTGCGCGGGGTGGCGGGTGAGGCGCCGGTGGTCTCACCGGGGTGCTGGATGGCGGCCAGCACGGTCTTCTGGTCCCAGGTGACGAGGGGTCCACAGCACTCGGAGTAGGCCGGTACCGACAGGAACTGCTGCAGGTGGCCCTTGTGCGCCCCTGACAGGGGGAAGAGGTACATGCCGTCGCAGGCGCCGAGCGCGTTGCCGTCCGTGGCGATCCACATGTTGCCGTCGTTGTCGAAGGCGATGTTGTCGGGGCAGGAGATGGGCGAGACCTCGGACCGGTCGTAGCCGTTGAAGTAGGTCGTCGGGTCGTTCGGGTCACCGGCGATGAGGACGATCTTCCAGGTGAAGGTGGTCGTCGTGTCGTCGCCCAGAGCCGGCGCGATCTCGATGATGTGCCCGTGCTTGTTGTTGGCGCGTGGGTTGGCCTCGTCGATCTGGCTCGGCTGACGGCTGGTGTTGTTGGTGCACACGACGTAGGTGCGGCCGTTGACCAGGTCGGGCTCGACGTCCTCGGGCCGGTCCATCTTGGTGGGACCGACCTTGTCGGCGGCGAGCCGGGTCCAGATGAGAACCTCCTCGGCGGCGAACCCGGCGACCTGGCTCTCGTTGTCGACGACGAGGGGCAGCCACTGGCCCGAGCCGTCGCTGATGCCGTCCTCGAACCCGTCGCCGGCGAACTTGGCGACGTAGAGGTCTCCCGAGGACAGCAGGGTCAGGTTGTGTGCCCGTGCCTTGTCGGAGCTGCCGGGGCGGAACCGGTCGTGGGAGACGAACTTGTAGAGGTAGTCGAACCGCTCGTCGTCACCGAGGTAGGCGACCACGCGGCCGTCGGGTGCGACGGTGACGTTGGCACCCTCGTGCTTGAGCCGGCCGAGCGCGGTGTGCTTGACCGGGGTCGAGGAGGGGTCGGAGGGGTCGAGCTCGACGATCCAGCCGAACCTGTTGACCTCATTGGGTTCCTGCGTCGCGTCGAAGCGACTGTCGACCCGCTCCCAGCCTCGGCCCTTCGAGCCCGTGAGGCCGTAGCGCTTGTAGGCGTCGACCTGGTCGCCAGGGGCAGCGGCAGCCGAGAAGTAGCCGTTGAAGTTCTCCTCACCCGACAGCACGGTGCCCCACGGGGTGAGCCCGCCCGAGCAGTTGCCGAAGGTGCCGAGGGCCCGCGTGCCGGAGGGGTCGGCGCTGGTGCGCAGCAACCGGTGGCCGGCTGCCGGACCGTCGAAGGCGAAGGGCGTGGTGGCGGTGACCCGGCGGTTCGCCGCGGCACCCTGCACGTAGGTCCACGGCTCCGTAGCGTTCTTGCGACGCAGCTCCACGACCGACATCCCGTGCGCTGCCATGGTGATCCGGATCTGCTCCGGTGTCAGCGACGCCGACCCGGCGTAGCCGCGGAACATCAGCTCGTCGTTGGTGTACTCGTTGTTGCACACCAACGTCGCGTGGTTCTCGTCGCGGCCACGGACCAACGTCGTGTAGTCGTTGTTGTAGCCGAACTGGCCCTCCTGCGCCGCGGGGGTCTGGCCTTCGAAGTCGAAGGCGGGTGCGTCGGCGAGGATGGGGTCGCCCCACGCGATGATCGTCGACCACTCGAAGCCGTCGGGCACGACCACCTTGTCGGTGCCCGCGGGTTGCGGCGCGATGGCCGTGAAGCCGAACGGGGACGTGGTGCCACCGGGAGCCACCGAGGCTCCGGAAGGGGCCGAGCCGGGTGCGGCGGCGGCGGACTGGACGCCGGCCAGGGTGCCGAGTCCGACGACGGCCGCGATGACGCCGCTGCCCTTGAGGATCGTGCGCCGGGACGCCCCGGCCGCGACGAGGTCCCCGAAGTAGCCGTTTCCGGTCGCGTTCGGGACGGGCTTGCTGCAGGCGTCGTCGCACTTGAAGTGGCAGGTCATGGCGCTACGGCCACCCTGGTGGACGGTGAGCAGGGGGAGGGCCGTGCGCTCGGGCGAAACTGCTGACATTGATTCCTCCGGGTCTCGGGTCGCGCATGGGGCGCGGGCGCGCGCGGGAGGCGCGGTCACCCGCCAACCTAGGAATGCGGGGCCGACTCCGGGAGGCGCGCAGGTGAAGGTCCGGTGACTTCCGGTGAACAGGAATCTGCCCGTCGATAGGGTCACAGGTGTGACCCTCCAGTGGGACGCGGCGACAGCGGCCGTGCAACCTCCGTTCGCCGTCGTCGACCTCGACGCCTTCGACGCCAACGCGGCAGACCTCGTGCGGCGTGCCGCCGGGTCGCCGATCCGGGTGGCGTCCAAGTCGGTGCGCTGTCGGGCCCTCATGTCGCGGGCGCTCGCTCAGCCCGGCTACGCCGGTGTGATGGCGTATGCCGTGCAGGAAGCCCGCTGGTTGGTCGCCTCGGGCTTCGACGACGTCTTCGTGGCCTACCCCAGCGTCGACCGGGCTGCGCTCGCGGCAGTGGCGTCCGACGCTCGGGAGGCTGCGCAGGTCACCGTCACGGTCGACTCCGTCGAGCACGTGGAGTTCCTCGCAGGGTTGGACCGGCCCCATGGGCTCCGCGTGGCCCTGGACGTCGACGCCTCGCTGCGGATAGGTCGCGTGCACCTCGGCGTCAGGCGGTCGCCGTTGCGGGAGCCCGCGGAGGTCGTGACCGTGGCGCGAGCCGCTGCCGCTACTGGCCTGTCGGTCGTGGGGCTGATGTTCTACGACGCCCAGATCGCCGGGCTGCCGGACTCCTCGCCTGCGGTGCGGTTGGTCAAGAAGCGCTCGGCCGAGTCCCTCGCCCAGCGTCGCGGCGAGGTCGTGACCGCGGTGCGCGAGGTGGCCGACCTCGAGTTCGTCAACGGGGGAGGGACCGGTTCGTTGCACGTCACCGGCCGGGACCCTGCGGTGACCGAGCTGGCGGCCGGGTCCGGGCTGTACGGCCCGACCCTGTTCGACCGGTACGACGACTTCACACCGCAACCGGCGGCGGCCTTCGCCCTGCCCGTCGTGCGGCGCCCCGGACCGGGGTTCGTCACGGCATTCGGCGGCGGGTACGTGGCCTCAGGGCCGCCCGGATGGGCGCGCGTGCCCGCCTCCTTCGGTCGGGCGGACATCAAGCTGATCAAGTCGGAGGGGGTCGGCGAAGTACAGACACCGTTGCAGGGCAAGGGAGTTCGTGACCTTCAGCTGGGCGACAGGGTGTGGTTCCGGTACGCCAAGGCAGGAGAGATGTGCGAGCGGTTCGACGCCCTTCACCTGCTGCGTGGGGACCAGCTGGTCGAGACGGTCCCGACCTACCGCGGTGAGGGAAAGAACTTCGGATGACCACCTGGACCAACTGGGCCGGCAACCAGACCAGCCACCCGGTCGAGGTCGCCATGCCTCGACGCGCCGACGAGGTGACGGCGGCGATCCTGCGGGCGCAGGCACGCGGCATACCCGTCAAGGCAGTCGGGGCCGGGCACTCGTTCACGGCAGTGGCGGCCACGGACGGGCTCCAGCTGTGCCTCGACCAGCTGAGCGGAGTCACCCACGTGGACCGGGAGCGCCGCCGGGTGCGGGTGCTCGCGGGAACCCCGTTTCACGTCCTCAACCCGGCGCTGCAGGCTGTCGGGCTGGCGCTGCCCAACCTCGGTGACATCGACCGGCAGTCGGTGGCGGGGGCGATCTCGACGGGCACGCACGGCACCGGCCTTCGCCGGCAGGGCATCGCTGCCGCGGTCTCGGGGCTGGTCCTGGCCCTGGCCGACGGTTCGCTGCTGGAGTGCTCGGCGGAGGTCGAGCCCGAGGTCTTCCAGGCTGCGCGGGTGGGTCTGGGGGCGCTGGGGGTGATCACGGAGGTCGAGCTGCAGTGTGTGCCCGCTTTTCGTTTGCACGCCAAGGAGTTCGGCGCCCACCTGTTCGAGGTCCTCGAACGCATCGACGACGACGTCGAGCGCCACGACCACGTCGACATGCACTGGTTCCCGTTGACCGATCGGGTTCTCGTCAAGCACAACGACCGCGTCGACGCCGACCACCGGGGCGGCCCCCTGCCGCGATGGCGCGCCGTCCTCGACGACGACCTGCTGTCCAACCGGCTCTTCGAGCTGACCAACCGCGGCGCGACGCGCTGGCCGGGAGTGGTTCCGCGGCTCAACGCAGTGAGCGCGCGCCTGCTCGGCGCACGTGAGTACACCGACGACTCCTGGCGCGTGTTCGTCGCCGAGCGCTCCGTGCGCTTCAGGGAGAGCGAGTATGCCGTGCCACGGGCCGCCGTCGCGGATGTCGTTGTGGCAGTGCGGAACTGGCTCGAGCAACACAGGACGCCGCTGACCTTCCCGTTGGAGATCCGCTTCATCGGTGCCGACGACATCTGGCTGTCGACCGCCTACGAGCGGGAGAACGCCTACATCGCGATCCACCAGTACCACCGGATGGACGACTACGGCGCGTTCGCGGCCTTCGAGGCGATCGTGGCCGAGCACGCCGGTCGCCCGCACTGGGGCAAGCTGCACACCCTCGGCGCGGACCGCCTGAGCGCGCTCTATCCGCGGTTCGGCGACTTCCTCGCCGTGCGCGACCGGCTCGACCCGCAGCGGCTGTTCGCCAACGTCCACCTGGACCACGTCCTGGGCCGGTGAGCAGCCGGCATACCTGGGGGTCTTAACCCGGCAAAGGTGACTAAGGGGAAACCCCGAGGTGGGGGTGTCGTGCCGCGCGTAGCGTTGCCCCATGACGGGCCACCGCGTCCTCCTCGTCGATGACCACGCCCAGTTCCGGGCATCGGCAAGTGCGTGGCTGCGTCGCGAGGGCTTCACCGTCGTCGGGGCCGCCGCGAGCAGCGCCGAGGCCTTGGACCAGGCGCGCGAACTGGACCCGGAGGTGGTGCTGATCGACCTCTTCCTGCCGGACTCCGAGGCTGGTCTCAAGCTCGCGGACGACCTGGCCGAAGCCAACCCTGACCGCACCCTCATCATCATCTCGAGCGACGCCGATGCGGCCTCCGATCCCCGGGTCGTGGCAGCGCCAGTGGCCGGCTTCATCGCCAAGCAGGACCTGGCATGCGACGCGATCACGGCCTTGCTCGGCTGACCACACCGCTCGTCATGAGCGGCGTGGCCGGTGTGACGGTCCTGGCGGGGTGGCTTGCGCCACGACTCGCCGAGGCGCCGCAGCCGTTGTTCGGCGACCGGTTTGCCGGGTGGGCCCTGCTCGCCGCCGGGACCGGCGCCGCCTGGCGTGGTCGGCGCAGGGTCGGATGGCTGCTGCTGGTGGCCGGTGTCGTGTGGGTCGTCGTCGGGCTCGCGGGCCTGCTCCCGACGTCTCTCGAGGGACCGGTCCTGCGCCTCGGCCTCCTGCCTGGAGGGCTCGTCGTCGTGGCTGCCCTGCTGGGGCTTCCTCCGGCCGCCGAGCCGTTGCCCCGCGGGTGGTCGCGATGGGCGCTGGGGCTCGTGGTCCTGCCCGCGGGCGTGGCCGCCCTCGGCTACGACAGGTGGGCGTACGCAGCCACCGGCGCACTCGGCATGGCATACGTCGTGCTGACGGTCCGCCGAGAAGCCGCCCTGCATCGTCGCGGGCAGGACGTCCTCCGGGGTGCTGCGCCCATCGCGGTGGGGGTCGCCTGCGGACTGGCCATCGCGGGACTCGTCACCGCGGGGGTCGGTGGCGCCTCCGCGGCGGCAGCGGGCGCCGTGCTCGAAGGCGTGCTGGGGCTGGGCGCGCTCGTGGTCGCTGCCGGTCCGGAGCCGCGGACGTGGCGCCCGGGTCAGGGAGGTGAAGCGGCACACGGGCTGGAGGAGGCCCTGGCCCGGACCTTGGGGTGGAACCACGTCCAGGTGGCGTTTCCCCTGGCCGATGCCTTCGTGGACTCGGGCGGCTCGATGACGACGCCGCCCGCCGACGGCGAGGAGGTGGTCGACCGCGACGGTCAGCTGGTGGCAGTGCTCGCCCCGGGGCTCGGCCGCGATCACGGCGTCGCCGACTCGGTGCGCGAGGTGCTCCGGCTGGCCAGGCGCGGCGCCCTGCTGCAGGCCGAGCTGAGGGAACGGGCCGACGAGCTCGCCGCCTCGAGGGAGCGGTTGCTGCGCGCGGCAGAGGCGGAGCGTGAGCGGTTCGTCGCCAGCCTGGCCCGCGGACCGGTCGC
Organism: Pedococcus sp. P2_E5; assembly: GCF_056403895.1. Lineage (NCBI taxonomy): Bacteria > Bacillati > Actinomycetota > Actinomycetes > Micrococcales > Intrasporangiaceae > Pedococcus > Pedococcus sp. P2_E5. The sequence continues at coordinate 6,177 of NZ_JBFUEP010000034.1, read as the reverse complement.
GCGGATGGACGGCGTCGTCGCCGCCCTGGAGGGCTGCGGGCGCACCGAACCCGAGTCGACCGGTGGGCCGACGGGGCTGCCGGCCCGAGCCGCCGGCGCGCGTGACGAGCTGCTGCGGGTCGCCCACGGTGTCGACCCGGTGGGCGCGGCCAGCCTGCAGGATGCGCTGACCTCGCTCATCTCCCGCAGCCGGACGGGCGCGCGTTTCGACTGCCAGCTGCCCGAGGACTGGCGGCCACGGGCCTCGGTGTCCCGCGCGGCGTGGTTCACCTGCGCCGAGGGGCTGGCCAACGCGACCAAGCACGCCCCCGGTGCCGAGGTGGTCATCAGCGCCCGGCTGAGTGGGGACGAGTTCCGGTTGGTGGTCCGCGACGACGGGCCGGGCGGGGCCGACGTGGCAGGACACGGGCTGGGCGGCCTCGTGGAGCGCGCGACCGCGCTGGGGGGCACCTTCACCGCGCGATCCGGAGTGGGCGGCGGCTCGGAGCTCGAGCTGCGGCTCCCCGTGGCCTCCCAGGGGTCGGCGGACCCGGGGCGGACGGCCCAGGCGTTGCGCCCGGTCGTCGCTGTGCTGGGCGTGTGCGTGGCCCTGGTGTTGTCGGCGTGCGCGGGACCGCCCGCCCGCAGCGGGCGCGACGCCGACCCTGTCGTGCTCCGGACGATGTACGGCAACGGACCCGGCGGGGTCGGCGCCGACGTGCTCGAGGAGCTGGTCCGGGCCTCGTCCGGCTCGCCCGTGGTGCTCGGCGCGGGGACCCAGCTCCCTTCGGCCACGCAGTCGGAGGACGAGGAAGGCGGCACGCTGGCCGCGCTGCGGGCGGGACAGGCGGACCTCAGCGTGATCCGCGCCGACCGTCTCGTCGGGGCGGGGGCGGTGTCGCTGACGCCGCTCCAGCTGCCCCTGCTCATCGAGGCACCCGAACACGCGGCTCGGGTCGCGGCGGATCCGGTGGCGGCGGCCCTGATGGCGGACCTCGACCGCATCGGTCTCGTGGGACTGGCGCTGGTGCCGGGTGGCGCACGGCACCCGTTCACGCACGGCGCCAACGCGTTCCGGGCTCCGGCGGACTACCGGGGCGAGGTCGTGAACACGCGGGTCGGACCCGGCATCGAGGCGATCGTCACAGCGCTCGGCGCGAAGACCGACCACAGCGTGGGCGAGGTCAGGACCCGGAAGGTGGATGAACGGATGGTGGCCGGGATCGAGACCTCCTTCCAGCAGCTGATGGCGGTGACCCTGCCCGCCGTCGTCGCCTCGAACCTCACGCTCTACACCAAGTTCGACGTCGTCGTCATGCGTCGCAGCGTGCACGACGCGCTCTCCGCCGAGCAACAGCGACTGCTCGGCACCATCGTGCGCGACGGCATACGCGCTGGTGTGGCGCGACGGGACGCCGAGGCGCGGGGCCTGCAGCGCTGGTGTTCCACGCCCACCGCGGCGTCGGTGCAGCTCGCGCCGGCCGAGCTCGAGGCGTTCGGTGCCGCGCTGGCTCCCGTCGTCGCAGCGGCCCGCCGGGACGTCGCCGTCGCCGCACTGAGCGACCGCATCGCGGCCTTGAAGGGGTCCGAGCCGCCACCGGTCGGGGCGACCTGCGACAGCCTGCACGTGGCCGGCACCGATGTCTATTCCCTTGCGCCGCAAGGCCCCCAGACGGTGTTCGACGGCACGTGGCGCATCGACGCCGACGTCGCGGTCCTCCGTGCGGCCGGGGTGTCGGACTCAGAGGCCGTGAGCAATGCAGGCGTGTGGACGTTCGTGGTGACCAACGGCCGGGTGGCGGTCGACCAACCCCACGGTGCCGACTGCACGGCGGTGTTCACGACCGCGGGTGACAGGGTGACGCTGCACTTCGCTGTCGACGGCAACACCGAGTGCTACGGCCTGATGGCCGGCACGTACCACCGTGAGGGCGACGTCGTGTCGTTCACCTGGGTGGCCGAGCGGTTCTACGACGTCGCACTGGACCGCGCCTTCTTCGCCGGAGGGATGCACCGTGTTGCCCCGTAGCGACCTCGACCCCGGGTCGAACCGTCGGACGCCGGCGTTCCTGCTGGGGGTGGTGCTGTCGGCAGCGACGATCGCCGCGGCCTGCGCCGGCCCACCGTCGCGGATCGGCGCGACCGCAGACCGGGTCGTCCTGCGGACGTTCGCCGTCGGGGATGCGGGCACTCACGCCGACCTGGTGCGTCAGATCGTCCTCGACACGGCGACCTCAGCGGTCAGTGTGCGGGCGAGCGTGGTTGCAGGGGGCGCCGCCGAAGACGAGGACGCCGCAGTCCTGGAGGCCCTGCGGGACGACGTCGTCGACGTGGCCGTGGTGCGAGCCGACGCCCTCGCCGGCGTCGGGGCGCGATCGCTCACGCCCTTGCAGCTGCCCCTCATCCACTCCCGGGCGGCGGCCCAGAGCCTTTCGAGGGCACCTGTGGCCGAAGCGCTGATGGCTGATCTTGCCAAGGCCGGCCTTGTCGCAATGGCCTTGGCGCCCAATGGTTTGCGCCATCCAGTCGGTTTCGGCTCCGATCCGATGCTGGCGCCCTCCGACTACGAGGGTGCGCTCGTCAACACGCGTCCGGGCCCGGGTGTCGAGGCGATCGTGCAAGCACTGGGTGCAGCGTCCGACCACTCCGTGGGGGACGAGCGTTCCACACGGGTGTCAGGGGGCGCGCTGCGGGCCATCGACGTCTCGTCGCAGCTCGTGGGTGCGGTGGACGGGCCCGCCGCGATCACGTCCAACGTCACCTTGTACGTCCGGTTCGACGTCGTGGTCCTGCGCGAGGACGCGTATGCCGCGCTGACTGCGCCGCAGCGCGGATTCCTTGAGGCCGCCGTCCAGTCTGCCGTCGCGCGGGTCGGGAGCGTGGGGGAGAGCGAGGAGCAGATGCTCCGTCGGTGGTGCGACGAGGGTCGCTCGGTCTGGCAGGCGAGCCCCTCGCAGCTGGGCGAGTTCGAGAGGGTCCTTGCGCCTCTCGTCGACCGGGCCAAGGCGGATCCGTCGTTGCGCCCGCTCGTCGAGTCGTTGGCTGCCATCGACGGCCGGTTCGCGCCGGAACCCGGCCTGACCTGCCGGCCTGATGTGGGACCCCACGGGTTTGCGCCGAAGGGTGACCAGCAGGTGCTCGACGGTGTGTGGCGCCTGGAACTGCGTGCCCAGGCGCTGGTCGACGCCGGACTGCCGATCGACCAGAACGTCGGCGTCTGGACGTTCACCGTCCGGCAGGGGTTGGCCACGGTCGACCAGCCGAGCGGTCCGGACTGCCTCAGCCGGTTCACCTTCGACGGCGACCGCCTGTCGTTGGACTGGTCGGCCGATGGCAGCGGCAGCTGCGAGGGCTTCCTCGTCGGCACGTATCGCAGGTCGCGGGACACCGTACGCGTCAGCTGGCGGGGCCATCCGTCCAGCTCGGACGCCCGCTTCGACGCGGCCATGTGGTCCGGCGGCCTGCACAGGGTCGGCGATGGCTGACGTCGCGGTGACCGTGGGGGTGGGTGTGGCAGTCGTGGTGGCCGGCGCCCTCGGCTTCGTCGTCGGACGACAGCGACTGCGGTATGCCGTCCTCGTCCTCGGCGGCGCGGCGCTGGTGGCGCTGTCGGCGGCCGACGACCCCACCTCGGCCCTCCAGGCGCGCGACCTCGGCCTCGCGGTGGGTCCGATGGCCGGCCTGCTGGGTGCGACAGCGGTGCTCGTGCCGCGTCGCGTGGCGTGGGTCGCGCTGGCGGGGGCAGTCCTCGCCGGACCCGTCCGCGCGCTCGTCCACGACCCCTTCCTGCAGCTCGGATGCGTCGACTGCCGCCCCAGCGCAGTCGTCCTCGACCCACATCCGGCTCTGGCGGAATGGCTGGCGGCCGTTGGTCCGGTGCTGGGGCTCGTGGCCCTGGGGATCCAGGCCGCGCGAACAGGAGCCATAGCGGGGTCGGCCGTCGTCTCGGTGGGTCTTGGTGCCACCCTCGTGGGCACGGACGTGGGCGCCGTCATGGCCCTGGTGGCAGCCACGTCGGTGGTCGCGGTCGAGGACTACCGGGGTGCCGTCGCCCAGCGTCGGCTGAGGGGTCTCGTGGATGCCCTGCGCTCAGGGCGGCCCTTCGCGGACGTCCTGCGCGAGGCCTGGGGCGACGACGACGTCGAGGTCTCCTACTGGGTGCCGGAGGAGGGCGGCTGGGTCACCCCTGCTGGGGTGGCACGCCGGCCTCCGCCTCCGGGGGCCACGCGGCTGCGCTGGGCCGGGGCGGTCACCGCGGCGGTGGAACAGCGTTCGCGTGCGGACCTGCCTGACCTCGAGCTCGTGCTCGACGTGCCCGCGCGACTCACCCTCGACAACGAGCGGCTTTCCGCGGCGCTGGCGGCCCGAGTGCGCCAGGTGTCCAGGTCGCGGTCGCTGGTGGTCGAGCTGGGGGACCGCGAGCGTCGCCGCATCGAGCGCGACCTCCACGACGGGGTCCAGCAACAGCTCCTGGCGCTCGGCCTCGATCTACGCGGCGCGCTCGCGGACCTGCCGCCCGGGCATCCCGACGGGCCCGTTCTCGAGAGCTGCCTCGGCCAGGCCCAGCAGGCACTGGAGGACCTGCGCGAGCTGTCGCACGGGTTGTACCCCCCGCTGTTGGCCACCAGTGGCCTCGGCCCCGCGCTGCGCAGCCTCGCCCGCAGGTCGGCTGTGCCGCTCGTGGTCGGCGCCATGCCTGATGGACGCCTTCCGGCGCCCGTGGAGCGAGCGGTGTATGCCGTGGTGTCCGACTCGGTGTCGCGGGGCGACCCCGCTGGCATCACGGTGGACGTGGACCTGGACCAGGACATGGAGCCTTACGTGGACATGCACGTGGACGTGGGTGCCGGGGAGGCGAGGCTGCGCGTCGTGGGTGGCCCCTCGGAACCCGCAGGGGTGCTCCTCGACATGGTGGAGGCGCTCGGCGGCAGGCTCGGCCATGCTGACGGGGTGCTGACCGTGGTGCTGCCGTGCGCGTCGTAGTCGTCGAGGACCAGCTGCTGACCCGTGAGGGGATCGTGCGCACGCTCGACCGCGCGGGCATCGACGTGGTGGCGGACGTGGGCGACCTCGACCGGCTGATGGCCCTGGTGGCGGTGGACCGCCCGGACGTCGCCCTGCTGGACATCCGGCTGCCGCCGACGTTCACCGACGAGGGACTCCGGGCCGCTGCCACGATCCGCTCGCTGTACCCCTCGACCGGGGTGCTCGTCCTGTCCCAGCACGTCGAGGTGGACTTCGTCCTGCCCCTGCTCGAGGGTGCCTCCGGAGGGGTGGGCTACCTCCTCAAGGACCGGGTGCTCGAGGCGAGCACGCTCGTCGACGCGCTGCACCGGATCGCTGCCGGCGAGTGCGTCGTCGACCCCTCGGTCGTCGCCGAGCTGCTGCCGAGCGCGCCCGACCGCGGGCCGAGTGGGCTCACGGACCGTGAGCGGGAGGTCCTCGGCCTGATCGCCGAGGGGCTGACCAACGCCGGAATCGCCCGACGACTCGACATCAGCGAACGCACCGTCGAGGTTCACGCCCAGCACGTCTTCACCAAGCTGCAGCTGCCCGACGACCAGTTCGTCAACCGTCGCGTCCTGTCGGCGCTCGCCTGGCTCGGCTCGGGGGACACCAGCCGTCGCCGGCGCGGGTGACACCAGCCGTCGCTAGCCTCGGGGGGATGACGCCGGATGCTGCTATCACCTCTCTCTACGTGGCCGACGAGAAGGCGGTCCTCCTGGCGGCCCTGCAGAGCCACCGCGACGTGATGCTGTGGAAGCTGGAGGACCTGTCGGACGAGGACCTCCGCCGTCCGAGGGTGCCCAGTGGCACCAACCTCGTGGGGCTCGTCAAGCACCTCGCCAATGCCGAGTACGGCTGGTTCTGCGAGACGTTCGGGCGGCCCACCGAGCCGCTCACCGACATCTCCGCTGACCCCGAGGCCGACATGCGGGCCGCCGAGGGCGAGACCACCGAGGAGATCGTGGCGTTCTACCGGCGGGCCCGGGCGGCAGCGGACGCCGCGATCCACGAGCTGTCGCTCGAGGAGACCGGCACGGCCTACACCGGTCGGACCGTCAGCCTGCGCTGGGTGCTCGTGCACATGATCGAGGACACGGTCCGCCACGCCGGCCACGCCGACATCCTGCGCGAGCTGATCGACGGCGGCACCGGCCACCACGTCCCGCGCTGACGCGGCGCCCGCCCGCAGGC
>NZ_JBFUEP010000033.1:0-67169 GCF_056403895.1 Pedococcus sp. P2_E5 | reverse complement strand
GACCGAGACGATGAGCGCGGTCTTGCCCGCGGCCTTGAGCGCGGCGTTGGCACCGACAGCCGTCGGCTCGTTGATCGTGTAGACGACGTTGATGTTGGGGTTCTTGGCCAGGCACTTCTCCATGGCCGAGCGGCCACCGTCCTCGGCGCCCTGACCGGCTTCGTTGCAGGCGATCGTGTAGTCGCCGCCCTTGCCGCCGGTGTACTTCCCGGTCTTGGCCTCGTCACCGTTCTTCTTGCCGTCGGCCACGTCGATGCCCATGCCCTCGAGGAAGCCCTGGTCACGGTTGTAGTCGACCGAGACGATCTTGTCGTCGAAGAGGTCGAGCAGCGCGATGACGGCCGGCTTGCCGTCGAGCTGGGCCGCGGCCCACTGGCCGTCGAGCTTGCCGGCGTTGCGGTTGTTCGTGGCAAAGGTGATGTCGACGGTGTCGGCCGGGTCGGGCGGGGTGTCGAGGGCGATGACGAAGAGCTTGGCGTCGCGGGCCTTCTTGATGGCGGCGTTGACACCGTCGCTCATCGGGGTGATGAGAATGCCCTTGTCGCCTCGGGCGATGGCGTCCTCGATGGCCGTGATCTGGCCCTGGTCGTCGCCCTCCTGCTTGCCGGAGGCGACCGTCAGCTTGACGTTGTTCTTGCCGGCATCGGCCTTGGCGCCCTTCTGCATGGCGACGAAGAACGGGTTGGTGGAGTCCTTGGTGATCAGCGTGACGCCGACTGTGGACTCGCCGCCGGCGGCTCCGCCACCGGTGTCGGCGCCGCCGCGGTTGCACGCGGTGAGCGCAAGGGCGGTGGACGCCACTGCGGCGACCGCGATGGTCCTGCGCAGAGTGGGGGTGATGCGAGACATGGACAGCTCCTTCTCCTGCGGCGGGACACCGCGTTGACAACGTTGTCAAAGCAATTTGTAGCGCGAACTTGTATAGTTGTCAACACTTCCTGTACAACTGTCACCGTGACGATGACATCGATGTCAGACGCCGGGCGAAGGCCCCGCGCCACCATGCGCGAGGTAGCGGCACTGGCCGGCGTGAGTCTCAAGTCCGTGTCCCGGGTGGTCAACCGCGAGGGTGGCGTGTCGCCCGACGTGACCAACCGCGTGGAGCGCGCCGTGGCGCAGCTGGGCTACCGGCACAACCTGGCCGCGAGCAACCTGCGACGCGGCGACGGGCGCAGCGCCATGGTCGGCGCACTGCTGCAGGACGTGAGCAACTCCTTCTCGGCCAGCCTGCTGCGCAGCCTCGAGGACGCGGGCCGCGACCGGGGAGTCGCGATCGTGGCATCGAGCCTGGACGAGGAGCCCGAGCGCGAGCAGGCCCTCGTGGAGAGCCTCGTGCGTCGCAGGGTGGACGGTCTGCTGCTCATGCCGGCCACCGAACGCCAGGAGTACCTGGCCGACGACCTGCGCACCGGGCTGCCCGTGGTGTTCGTGGACCGCCAGCCGAACGGGGTCGACACCGACTCGGTCACCATCGACAACGACCTGGGGGCGCGGCTGGCCGTGGACCACCTCGTGGCCCACGGTCACCGCCGCATCGCCTTGCTCGGCGACATGACGTCGATCCAGACGGCCCGGGCGCGGCACGAGGGCTACCTGGCCGCACTCCGGGAGGCCGGAATCGAGCCAGATCCCAGCCTTGTCGTCACGTCGCTGCGGTCGTCGGAGGATGCGATGGACGGACTCGCCCGCCTGCTCGAGCTCGAGCGCCCTCCGACCGCGATCTTCGCGGCACGAAACTCGTTGGCAGTGGGTGCGATTCGCGCACTGCATCACCGCGGACTGGCCGGAAGCATCGCCCTCGTCGGTTTCGACGACTTCCCCCTGGCCGACATCGTCGACCCGCCGCTCACGGTGATCCGGCAGAACGTCGCAGCCATCGGGGCCGAGGTCGCCGCGCGGTTGTTCGCCCGTATCGACGGAGACACCTCGGCTCCGCGCCACGTGGTCATCAAGCCCGAGCTCGTCCCGCGCGGGTCGGGCGAGATCCGCCCCTGAGTCGATCCCCGAGACGGCTTGACCGTGCCCGGGAGGGGTGGCTGGTCCCACGGATCTACAGCGCCTTGGCGGTCTTGCGTCGCTTGGGTTGGAAGCGCACGTACCCAAGGACGGGGGGGTCCTCGGCTCCGTCGGAGGCGATGACGATCCGGTCGATGCTGGGGGCGGTCAGGCGGATGTTCTGGAAGTGGCGGGTGATCGCATCGACGGTTCCTTCGCCGGTCTTCTTGGTGCCGGCGTATGCGGTGATGCTCACGTGTCCGCCGAAGTGGGCCAGCCCGAGGTCGACCACCCCGGCCTTGGCTCCGAGCCGGATCTCGGTGTGGCCGGCCGTGTCGAGGCCGGTGACCCCGTGGACCTGGGTGATGCTGGAGGTGTCCTCTCCCGCCGTCACCTCGATTTCGATGCGGCCGATCGTGCGCGTGCGTGGCCCGTCCCCGAGGCACTGATCGGTGAAGTCGACCGTGGGGGCGAGCTCATCGGCGGCCTCTGCGAGCTCGCGCCGCCAGCGAGGCTCGTCCAGGGTGATGTCGAGCCGACGCGGGTCGATCTGGACGACGATCTCGGGCCTGCCGCGCCCGTTGGTCTTGAAGTAGGTCATCGACGGCCCGGGACGCCCGATGAAGCACATGGAGTCGAACTTGTACTTGCGGATGAAGTGCAGAGCTGCGACTGCGTTGCCTTGGCCGGGGCCGAAGTCCATGAGCCAGTGGGTTCCCTCGACGATCTTCCATCGGTCCCCGACCTGGAGGACCTGGAGGTGGTCGCGGTCGAAGGGGATACAGTCCTCGCCCGGCATGCTGCCACTGGGAGCACGGCCAGAGTCGTTGAGCCAGTACATCATCGGCTCCACGTCGCCGCAGCGTGGGCGGCCGACGAAGCACATGGAGGCCAGCTTGTAGTGGTTGATGACGTCGACGGCTCGCTGCGCCTCCCAGGGTGAGGTGCCGGTGTCGAGCATCCAGTGGTTGTTGTTCTCGACCACCTTCCAGCGGCCTCCGACCTGCTGCGCGCTGACGTGGGTGCGGTCGAAGGGGATGCGGTCCTCGGGGATGAACGGCGGGTCGATCGTGGTCACGGTGGTGCCCGCGAGTCTGAGGCCGGTCCAGATCGTGTTGTCGCCGTAGCAGTCCTCGCCGACCTTGTGCTTGGAGTTGGTCGTGGACTGGAGGGTGTAGTCCCCGTCCGGGATGCCGTCGATCACGATGAACTGACAGGGCAGCCCGGAGCTGTAGACATCGGCCCATCCCGCGGAGATGCCTTGATCGGAGTTGCAGTCGTGGAAGCGACCCGACGGTGAGGCCGTGGCCGAGATCCGTTCGATGTCGATGGCGCAGAACGCCTGCTTGTACCCCACGGTGGCCAGGGTCCCGTTGCTGCGGAACAGCAGGAACTCGTTGAAGTCCTTGAGGTGGTAGTGCCCATGCCCCGCCGACCAGACGAACAGGTCCGGGCGGGCTGCGGGACTGCCCACGACAAGGTCGGCGTTCCCGGCGTTGTGCGACAGGAAGTCGAACCTGAGCAGGCGATGGGCGCCGGGAGTGACGCAGCCATCCTGGACATCGTGGTCGGATGCCGTGAAGGAGCGGTTCTGGATGTAGAAGTTGCGCACCCGGGTGACGAGGTTGACGCCCATCGCATGTCTCCGTTCCCTGTCCACTCCGTCGCACCGTGCGACTAACGTGATCATTCGAAGGATGATGGAAAAGGAAGGCCTTCAACTCATGCAGATGAGGTAGAACGACATCGAGTGAGGGCTATGGCGAATGGTGTGACGCCTTCGTTCGCTCAGCTCTTCTTCGGGGTGCGAGTGGCCCGCTTGCTCGGAGCCTTGGTGGTGGCCTTGCGCGACTTGGGTGGTGGTTTGCGGGTCGGCAGTCCGGGGATGACGAAGCCCGGAAGGTGCTCGTGCCCGCCCATCACGTGGTGGATGCCGGCGACGACCTTGGGCTGGGCGAGCGGGGACCGGTCGAGGTGGACCCACAGTGCGACCGAGGGGATGTCGCAGTCGTCCACGACGAAGAGCATGTACCACCCGGGCGGGGCGAGGTTGGGGTTCTTGGTGACCTCGACCGTGAGGCTGCAGGCGTCGCGACACACGATGGGCAGATCGACCAGGCGCTGGCTGGTGTCGTCCGAGTGCGTGGTTGCCATCGGGCGTACCAGGTGGGCCCACTTGATGGTCATCGATGACGGCGTGCTCACCTCGACCGTGGTGCCGTACCGCCACTCGGTCGGCGCGGAGTCCAGTAGGGGGCGCGGTCCTCGGAACAGGTATGGCGGGTGGTAGAGCTCGAGGCGCAGCTCGTCGTCGCCGCGGTCTGGGTTCGACCCCGCAGTGACCACGCGTCCGTCGGGCAGCAGGAGAGCGATGGAGTGGTAGAGCCGTGACACAGTCGCCTCGGCCACGGATCGCATGGTGTTGGTCGCAGGGTCGTAGATCTCGGCGAGGTGGACGGCGTCGGCTCGGGTCTCACCGTGCAGGCCACCGCCGGTGACCAAGACGGTTCGGTCGGGCAGGATGACCGAGTTGCACAGCCCGCGTGCCTTGGCGAGGTCAGGACCGGGGTGGAAAGCCGCCCCGCCAGGCCCGGAGAACAGGTCGATGATGTCGGTGCGCTTCGTGGCGGCGGGCGCGCCGTTGCCGCCGATGACCATGACCCGCTGGTCCTGGGCTGGTGGCAGCAGGATGCTGTTGCCCTGGTCGCGCTTGGCCTTGTCCCGCAAGCCTGAGACCGTCTGCTCGGCCCCCGTCCAGGGGTTGATGGCGCGGCCCTCAACGGTGGCGTTGCCGAGCTGACCACCGGTGTAGAACAGCTTGCCGTCCTTGAGGAGCAGCAGGTGCGGGTAGAGCGGGAGGCTGGTCGTGTTCGGGAGCGGACGCCACCCGATGGCGGGGTCGAAGACCTCGTTCGGCGCCTGGATGCCAGAGCTCACCACGGCTCGACCGTCGCCCATCGTCACGAGCGTGGGGTACCAGCGGTGGGCGTCCATGTCGTCGACGCGGATCCACTGGCGCAGCTGCGGGTCGAACAGGTACGTGGCCTGTGAGCCGACGAAGTCGTCGTACTTGTCCGTACCGCCGGCCACGAGCACCTTGCCGTCAGGCAGCACCGTCTGGCTGGCGCAGAACACGTCGAACGGGCACCCCGGGTCGTAGAAGGTCCCCTCTTGGTAGTCCCACACGACGCTCCTGACGAGGTGGGCGTTGAAGTTCGGGACGTTGTTCCCGGAGCCGGCGAAGAACAGCACCTGACCGGTGTGCATGAGGACGGCATGTACGGCCAGGACGTGGGAGTCGACCGGCAGCAGCTCCCAGTGCCCCAGCTCGGCCAGCTCGCACACGTCGACCGGCGCCGCGGGCGGCATACCGGGCATGGTCATCACGGACGTCGCCACGGTTCCCGTGGTCGTCCCCACGAGCGGCCCGCTGTGCAGGGGCAGGTGCATGGCCTCGAGGAGGGCGTCCGCGGCGACCCCGGCACCGACGGCGACGGCGGCGCTCCGGGCCGGGTACCGGTTCGCCTCCGCCGACCTGGGACTGGAGCCGTGCGGGCGGTCGTCGCCCCCGTGGTCGTCGCCCCCGTGGTGGAGTCCGCCACCGTGGATGTGGTGCCCGCCGACCCGCTCACATGCCTCGCAGGGTGCCTCGCTGTCGTGGCCGCAGCAGCGGGTGGTGCCGTGGTCGTGTCCACAGCAGCGTCCGTCGGGCTTGCCGGGGCGGTGGGCGTGGTCGTGGGTGCACTGCTTGGGGTCGCAGTCCGTGCCGTCATGGCCGGTGATGCGATCGTGGTGGGCGAGATCGTGAGGGTGGTCGGGGGCGTGTTGGTCGTCGGGTATGCCGCAGCACGGGTTGTGGGGCTTGGTGTGCGGGTGCGGGTGGTCGTGTTCGCCGGTGGCGCAGTCGCCGCATCGGACGAGGTCGACCCAGTCGAGGTCGTTGCGTCCGTCGTCGAGGGGCAGCCGCAGGTTCGACGACCAGGCGGTCTTGGGGTCCACCCAGACCCAGTCGCGCGCGCGGACCAGGCCCGCCAGGCCGGCCATCATGTGTTCCTCGAGGTGGCAGTGGAACAGGAAGTCGCCCTTCACCCGCACTCGGCAGGCGTCGTCCGGGGGGTCGCACTGCAGGTCCTGGAGGTCGCAGGGGAGGCGCAGGGCCGCCGGCACTATGGTGTCCGCGCTGAAGCCCTCGGCCGGGCTCAGTCCGTGCACGTCGGCCGCACCTGCCGGAGGTGTCGGGAGTGCCCAGCGAGCTGAGTGCGGGTGGAAGTTGTGCCACACCGAGCCGAGGTCGAGGTTGACGACGTGCCAGCGCAGCCGGGTCCCGGTGTCGGCTTCGATGGTGGGGGTGTTGCCGACGAAGGCGCGGCCGTTGAGGCAGTAGGTCAGGGCACCACCATCGGGAGCCAGCACGATGTGGTCGAAGTTCTGCGCAAGGGTCCAGATGACCTTCTTGCCCGGGCGGAGCGACACGGCCTGCGGCACGAAGCTGTTGTCGCGGATGTCGACCGACCGGTCGCCGGCGGGCGCGCCGGGGTCGACGGTGACGGTTCCCGACATGGTGGGGCCGTGGATCTTGCAGTGGTAGGCCACGACCCCGGCGTTCGCGAAGGTGTGCTCGAAGGTCTGCTGGGGCGTGGCCTTGTGCAGCACCGGGCTCTCGAACGCGTCATCGGTGGACGGTGCCTGGATGGCATGCAGGAACAGGGGGACATCGAGAGCCCGCGGGGCTGCGGGGTCGCGCACGACGAGCGCACCGAACAGGCCGCGGTTGACGTTGGCCTGCACCATGTGGGTGTGGTCGTGGAAGGCCCACACCCCGATGGTCTCTTCCGTGACGTCGAAGGTGTAGGTCCAGCTCTGGCCCGGGAGGATCTCGTCGCTGCGCCGGCCGCGCCGCGTGGCCACCCCGAACGGCCAGGCGCCGTCCGAGTCGATGCCGTACTTCACCCCGTGGACATGCAGGCTGTGGCAGTCGCTGTCGCCGTTGAGGACGTGGATGCGCAGCTGCTCACCCGGCTCGGCGTACAGCACGGCTCCCGGGACCCGGCGGTACCACGGCGGCTCGTTGACGTCGGCCTCGACCAGCTTGGCGGTGTTCGGGGTCGTGTAGTGGTCGTCGAGGTACTCCCGGTAGACCAGGGCGTCGACGGTCGTGGCGGCGATCTCGGTGGGCTGGACCCGCCCGGTCTCGTGGCCCATGCCGTACATCGCGTCACGCCCGTACCACCGGCTGCCGGCCACCGGGGCGAGTGGGCTGTAGCCGCCCAACGGCTCGATCTTCAGGAAGACGTCCCGCCGACGCAGACACTCGGACATGGCGCGCTCCCGTTCCCAGAGTCGGCCACAGCCTGACGAGGGCTGCGGTTGGGCCAGACTCAGGGTATTGGCGCCGAGTTGAGCCCGACATCCACCGTTTGCCGTAGTTGGATGGTGGGCGAGGGGCGCTCGGGCGGCAGTGAGGCTGAGGGTAGGTTCGACCCATCGTGGGCCGCGGTCGGCGGCCCTGTCCCGAGCCGTCCGAACCCTGGGAGTCGCTGGTGCGAGTCGTCGTGATGGGCGCGGGAGGCTATGTCGGGAGTCGGCTGGTACCGGCCCTCCTCGCGCAGGGCCACGCGGTCACCGCGACCTTCACCGATGCCACGTCGGCCGGTCGCTTCTGGTGGTCGGACCGGGCCGACGTGGTCGAGCTGGACGTTCTCGACCGGCCCACCGTGCGGGCGGCGTGCACGGGTGCCGACGCGCTCTACTACCTCGTCCACGGGCTCGGCGGTGACGACTTCGCGACGAGTGACCGCGAGGGCGCCTACAACGCGGCGCACGCCGCCGTCCGCACCGGCCTGGAACGCATCGTCTACCTCGGTGGCCTCGTCCCGGACGTCCCGGACCGCGACCTGTCACCGCACCTCAGGTCCCGGCTCGAGGTCGAGCAGGTGCTCACCGACTCCGGGGTGCCCACCCTGGCGCTGCGTGCCGCGATGATCGTCGGCAGCGGGTCGACGTCGTTCGAGATCATGCGCCAGATGAGCGAGCGGATGCCGGTCCAGCTGCTGCCGAGGTGGATGGACAGCCAGGTCGAACCCGTGGCGGTCGCCGACGTCCTCACCGCCCTGGTCGGCGCGCTCACGGCGCCGGCGCGCAGCCGCACCTTCGACCTCGGCAGCGGAGAGCGGATGGCGTATGCCGCACTGCTGCGGCTCTACGCGGACCGCGCCGGTCTGCGGCGGGTCCAGGTGAGCGTGCCCGGGCTGCCGACCGGTCTGGTGTCGAGGCTCGCCCCGATCCTGACCCGGGCCCCGGCGTCGACGGTGCAGTCTCTGGTCGAGAGCCTGCACCACGACATGGTCTGCGGGCGGCAGGACTTCGTGGTGCAGCTGATGCCCCCGGGGCATGTGCTGACCCCGGTCGCCGAGGCTCTCGACCGCGCGCTGGCGTTGCCGGAGGAGGCCGTGCCCGACCGCGAGCGCGACGTCATCGGACCGCTGACCTCCGACGCCACCTGGGTCGGCTCGGTGTCTCCCTAACTTCTGCCAGCAGACTTTGGCGGCGGAGGCGGGTGGCTCAGCGGCCCGCGTCGGCCCGTCGCGACGTGAGCTGACGCTCGAGGTTGTGCGCGAACCCGACGCCCATCGCCGCGATGACTGCCTGCATCGAGGCCTGGACGGCCGGCTTGGCGATTCTCGGGAACGGCAGGTCGACGTCGACGCCGAGCTCGATGGACAGCCGGGTCCCGTCGCCGTCGTCGGTGAGCACGTAGATGCCCTCGACTCCGGCGCGCTCGTCGCCCTGGGGCGCATGGGTGTAGGTGATGCGTTCCTGCGGCCTGAACTCCATGCGCTCGGTGAACGAGAGCCCGATGCTCTTGCCGAGCACCTCGATCGGCGCGAGCCTCCACAGCCACGTCTCGCCGTGGTCCTCGATCGACCGGACCATCGGGGTCAGCTTCGCCACCAGCTTCGCATCGGTCAGGACCGCCCACACGGCATCCCGGGGGTGGGGCACGACGGCAGTGGACCGTTTCGAGGCTGAGAAGACCGACATGCCCCGAGTCTGGTCCATGGACACGTGAGGTGCGTCCTCGGGAGCGAACGGCCTCACCCGCCAGACTGGGGCCATGGTCGAGCGGAACTGGGCGGGCAACGTCACCTACCGGGCAGAGCGGGTCGCGCGGCCGGCCGGCGTCGAGGAGCTGCAGGAGCTGGTGTCCGCCGCCGAGCGGGTCCGTGCCCTCGGGTCGCGGCACTCGTTCACCGACCTGACCGACACCGACGGCGTCCTGGTGTCGCTCTCCCAGCTCCGGCACGAGCCGGCCGACGAGTCGACCCACGAGCCGGCTCTCGACGAAGCGGCCCGCACCGTCACCGTCGCGGCCGGCCAGGACTACGGCACCGTGGCGGCTGCCATCGAGGCGCGCGGCTGGGCGCTGGCCAACCTTGCGTCGTTGCCGCACATCAGCGTCGCCGGGGCCGTCGCGACGGGTACCCACGGCTCGGGGGACGGGCTCGGGTCCCTGGCCGCCGCGGTCGCTGCGGTCGAGCTGGTGGGTCCCGACGGCGAGCTTCGCACGGTGGCGCGCGGTGACGCCGGGTTCGAGGGCAGTGTCGTAGCCCTGGGCGCCCTCGGCATCGTCACCCGGCTGACCCTCGATGTCGAACCCAGCTACACGATGCGCCAGGACGTCTACACCGAGATGCCTTGGCACGTGGTCGAATCCGAGTTCGACGCGATCACGAGCGCCGCCGACAGCGTCAGCCTGTTCACGCGGCTCGACCACCGCGGGGTGCTGCAGGTCTGGTGCAAGAGCCGGTCCGTCGAGGCGCCCGACGACCTGTGCGGATCGCCACGGGCCACGGGGCCGCTGCACATGCTCGACGGTGCCCCGACCGAGTCGGTCACCGACCAGAGCGGCACGGCCGGAGCGTGGCTGGACCGACTGCCACACTTCCGCCGCGAGTTCACCCCGAGCCGCGGCGAGGAGCTGCAGAGCGAGTACCTCGTCGACAGGTCCGCGGCCTTGGACGCCCTGGCGGCCCTGCGGCGGCTCGAGCCACGCCTCGCCCCCGTGCTGCAGAACGTCGAGATCCGCACGGTGGCCGCCGACGACCTGTGGCTCAGCAGCTCCTTCCACCGGCCGACGGTGGGGTTCCACTTCACCTGGCTGCTCGACGAACCAGGCGTGTATGCCGTGCTGCCGGCCATCGAGGCCGCCCTGCTGCCGCTGGGCGCGCGCCCGCACTGGGGCAAGTGCTTCGTGGCTCGGAATGACGACCTCGCCCCGCTGTACCCGCGGTGGGACGACTTCCGGCAGCTGCGGGTCAGCGCCGACCCCCAGGGCAAGTTCGGCAACGCGTTCCTCGACAAGGTGATCGGCTGAGCCACGACCCTGTGAGAGTCTGGCGAGCGTGAGCGAACCGGCACCGGCAACCCCCCGCAGGGGTCGTCCCGGCTACGACCAGGAGACGGTGCTGCGCCGCGCGATCGAGCTCTTCAACGAACAGGGCTACGACGGCACCAGCATGGGCGACCTCGCCCGCGAGCTCGGTTTCACGAAGTCCGCCATCTACCACCACGTCCCGAGCAAGACCCACCTGCTGTCCCTCGCCCTCGACGAGGCCCTGGACGGACTGACCCAGGTGATCGAGGAGGCGAGCAACGACGCTGCCGGCCGCACGGCATACCAACGGCTGCGTCAGGCGGTGCACAAAAGCGTGGAGGTGCTGGTCGAGCACCAGCCGGCGGTGACGTTGCTGCTGCGGGTGCGCGGCAACAGCGAGGTGGAGCTCGCGGCGCTGCGCCGCCGCCGTGAGATCGATGCCCGCCTGGCCGCCCTCGTCAAGGAAGCCATCGACGAGGGGTCGCTGCGCACGGACGTGGCTCCGGCGCTGGTGAGCCGGCTGCTCTTCGGCATGGTCAACTCACTCGTGGAGTGGCACCGCGCCGGTGGCGGGGTCGACGGCGCGCAGCTGTCTGAAGCGATCACGACGATCGCGTTCGACGGCCTGGCGATCACGCCGCCGCCTCACCAGTCGTAGAAGCCGCGCCCGCTCTTGCGACCCAGCTCGCCGGCGGCCACCTTGTCGCGCAGCAGCTGAGGCGGTTCGAACCGCGGGCCCAGCTCGCGCGCCAGGTGTTCGGCGATGGCCAGCCGCACGTCCAGGCCGACGATGTCGGTGGTCCTGAGCGGTCCCACGGGGTGGCGGTAACCCAGCGTCATCGCCGTGTCGATGTCCTCGGCGGACGCCACGCCCTCCTGCACCATCCGCATCGCCTCGAGCGCGATGGCGACCCCGAGCCGACTGCTCGCGAAACCCGGTGAGTCCTTGACGGTGATCGCGGTCTTGCCCAGCGCCGCGACCCAGCCGCGTGTCCGCTCCACGAGGGGGTATGCCGTGTGCTCGCCGACCACGACCTCGACCAGGTCGCTGGCGGGGACGGGGTTGAAGAAGTGCAGCCCGATGAACCGCTCGGGCGCCCTCAGCCCCGCGGCGATCGCGTCGATCGACAGCGAGCTGGTGTTGGTGGCCAGGACCGCGTCGGGCGCGACCTGCTCGACCCGTTGGAGGACGGCCAGCTTGAGGGCGGTGTCCTCCGGGACAGCCTCGACGACCAGCTCCACGTCGCCGAGGGCGGCAGTCTCGCTGGTCGTGGTGAGCCGGGCGGCGACGGCGTCGACGTCAGTCAGCAGGCCCCGCTCGGCGGCCTTGCCGAGGCTGGTGACGACTCGCTCGCGGGCGGCCTGCGCCGTGGGTTCGTCGCGCTCGACGACCACGACCGTGCAGCCCGCGGCCAGGAAGGTGTGCGCGATCCCGGCGCCCATCCTGCCGCCGCCGTAGACGCCGACGCGGTCCGGCAGGACGCCCTCGTGGGTTGTCACGGGCGCTCGAGGAGCAGGGCGCTGCCCTGACCGACGCCGACGCACATGGTGGCCAGACCACGCCTGGCACCGGCTCGCTCCAGCCTGCCCAGCAGGGTGACGACGATGCGGGTGCCGGAGGCCCCGAGCGGGTGGCCGAGGGCGATCGCGCCGCCGTCGGCGTTGACCAGGTCCTCGTCGAGTCCGAGGTCGCGGATGCAGGCGAGGGACTGGGAGGCGAAGGCCTCGTTGAGCTCGATGGCCTCGAGGTCCTCGACGGTCCAGCCAGCACGGACCAGCGCCTTGCGGGTCGCGGGGACGGGGCCGATGCCCATGATCTCCGGAGCCACGCCGGCGTTCGCGGCAGCGACGATCCGGGCCCGCGGCGTCAAGCCGTGCTCGGCGATGAACCGCTCGCTCGCCACCACCACCGCGGCGGCCCCGTCGTTCAGGCCGCTGGAGTTGCCGGCCGTGACCAGCCCGCCGGGGCCGTGGAGGGGGCGCAGTGCGGCGAGTCGCTCGAGGCTCGTGTCGGCCCGTGGTCCCTCGTCGGTGGTGAACTCTCCGTCGCGCAGCGGCACCGCGACCGTCTCGGCCTCGAACCGGCCGTTCTTGATCGCGTCGAGGGCCCGCTCGTGGGACCGCAGGGCAAAGGCGTCGAGCTCGTCACGCGTGAGGTTCCACTGCTGCGCAACACGTTCCGCGGTCTGCGGCATGGTCAGGGTCGTGTCGGCGTCGAAGCCCGGGTTGGTGAACCGCCACCCGATCGAGGTGTCGAACGTCGCGCCGGGCCGGGCGAAGGCCTTGGACGGCTTCTCGGTGACCCACGGCGCCCTGGTCATCGACTCGACACCTCCGGCCACCACGACGTCGGCGTCGCCGGCCGCGATCATCTGGCGGGCAGTGGCGATGGCGGTCAGGCCGGAGGCGCAGAGCCGGTTGACGGTGAAGCCCGGCACCGACTGGGGGAGCCCGGCCAGCAGGACCGCCATCCGGGCGACATTGCGGTTGTCCTCACCGGCCTGGTTGGCCGCGCCGAAGACCACCTCGTCGATGAGCTCAGGGTCGACACCAGCGCGCGCGACGGCTTCGCGGACCACGAGGGCCGCGAGGTCGTCGGGGCGCACGGAAGCCAGCCCACCGGCATACCGGCCGATGGGGGTGCGCACGCCGTCAAGGATGAAGGCTTCGGTCACGCTCTGCTCCTCTGGGACTGGTGCACCTCAGGCGTCGAAGTCGACGGTCACGGTGTCGCTGACGGGGTAGGACTGGCAGGTGAGGACGAAGCCCTCGGCGACCTCGGCCTTCTCCAGCGCGTAGTTGCGCCGCATGTCGACCTCGCCTTCGCGGACCAGCGCCCGACACGTGCCGCAGACGCCACCCTTGCACGCGAACGGCAGGTCGGTGCGGGAGGCCTGGGCCGCGTCGAGGATCGACTGGCCGCGCGGCATCGGCGTCGTCGAGCTCAGCCCATCGAGCACGACAGTGACATCGCTGGTCTCACCCTGGACGACGGCGTCGGCGCGGTGCAGCTCGGGTGGCGGCTCGTCGACGTAGAAGAGCTCGAAGTGCACGCGGTCCTCGGCCACCCCCACCTCGCCCAGCACCTCGCGGGCGGCGCCGATCATGGCGAAGGGCCCGCACAGCCACACGTCGTCGACATCGTCGACCGGCACCAGCACGGCGAGCAGGCGACGCAACCTGTCGGCGTCGATGCGGCCCGAGAACAGCTCGACGTCGCGGGGTTCCCGGGACAGCACGTGGATGAGCTGAAGCCTTGCGCCGTAACGGTTCTTGAGGTCGGCGAGCTCTTCGGCGAACATCACCGAGCCCGTGGTGCGGTTGCCGTAGATGAGGGTGACCTCGGCCGCGGGGTTGCTGAGCATGGTGCTGGCGATCGACAGCATCGGCGTGATGCCCGAGCCTGCCGCGATGCACAGGTGACGTCCGCCGGTGGCGGGGTCGGCCCGGAAGCTCCCCGACGGCGTCTGCACCTCGACCTCGGTCCCCGGCTGCACCTCGTGGACCAGCCAGCGCGAGAACAGCCCGTCGGGGATCTCGCGCACCCCGATGCGCGGGCGCTCGCCGACGGCGGCGCAGATCGAGTAGGTGCGGCGGTGCTCCTGCCCGTCGATGGTGCGCCGCAGCGTCAGCGACTGACCCGCAACGAACTCGTATGCCGCGGCGAGCTCGGCCGGGACGTCGAAGCTCACCGCGACGGCGTCGTCAGTCAGCTGCTCGACGGAGTGCACGGTCAGGGTGTGAAAGGTCGGCGCGGTGCGCTTGGTCTTCGGGAGCAGCAACGAGCCCGTGGCGGTGGTCACTCAGATCTCCTTCACGTGCTCGAACGGCTCGAGACAGGTCGAGCACCGGTAGAGCGCCTTGCAGGCCGTCGGCCCGAACTCGGAGGTCAGCTCGACCGCACTGGATGCGCACCGCGGGCAGTGGATCGCGCGCTGGATCGGCTTGAGGGACAGGGCGATCGGCCCAGAGCGAGCCGGCACCGGGCCGGGGGCGGACAGGCCGTGGTCGGCGAGGGCCTGCCGGCCTCGTTCGCTGATCCAGTCGCTCGACCAGGCGGGGGACAGGGACACCCGGATCGTCGCGTCCCCGAAGCCGGACTCCCCGAGCACGCGGACCAGGTCGTCGCGCATG
The DNA here is from genome assembly GCF_056403895.1 of Pedococcus sp. P2_E5. Taxonomy (NCBI): domain Bacteria; kingdom Bacillati; phylum Actinomycetota; class Actinomycetes; order Micrococcales; family Intrasporangiaceae; genus Pedococcus; species Pedococcus sp. P2_E5. The sequence goes on along the minus strand of NZ_JBFUEP010000033.1, from coordinate 52,666 downwards.
GTGGCCATCGCGGGGCATCCGGTGTAGGTCGGTGTGATCGCCACCGTCACGGCCCCGGAGTCGGACACCTCGACGGAGCGCAGCACCCCGAGGTCCTCGAGGGTCAGCATCGGCATCTCGGGGTCGGTGACGGTGCGGGCCACGGCATGGTGGATCCCGGCGCGTTTACATCGAACCGGCTGTTCACCACTGGCCCATCGGGTGGGCCCGGGCGACGACCTGCATCTCGCCGACGATCCGGCTCAGTGCCTCGGTGTGCATGCCGTCGCGACCCTGCCGCCCCTGGACCGCGGCAAGCGGTGCCCTGGTCGGCTGCTCGACACCGCTGAGGGCGAACACCTGAGCGAGGACGACGGCGACGTCGTCGGCGACCGTCGCCGGGTCGACGCCGACTCCCGCCGCGGCAACTCGCGCCTCGACGTCATGCGTCCTGAACAGCTCCGCGTGCAGCGGCCACACAGTGTCGAGGGCGGCCTCGAGGCGCCGCCGGGACTCCTGCGTCCCGCGGGCGAGGGTGAGGAACCAGCGCCCGGCGTAGTCGCGGTGGTAGGTCAGCTCCTTGACGCCCTTGGCCGCGACCGCTGCCAGCACGTGGTCGCGGCTGTCGACCAGCTGCTCGAAGATCGCGATGCGGGCGCTGGAGTGGAGCAGCAGCTTGACGATGGTCACCGCGAAGTCGCCGTTGTCCAGCTCGACGAGCCGCACGTTGCGGAACTGCCCCGCATCGCGGAAGAACGCCAGGGCGTCCTCGGGCGGGACGGGCGACCCCTCGGGCAGCGGGGGCACGAGCGACGGGTCCGCCGCGGCGGCGCGGGCGAGGAGCAGCCGGGCCTGGCCGAGCAGGTCGAGCGCGATGTTGGACAGCGCGATGTCGTCCTCGAGGTCGGGCGCCCGGCTGCACCACTCCGAGAGCCGCTGCGACGCGATCAGCGCGTCGTCGGCGAGCATCAGGCAGTAGGCGCCCAGGTCCTTCGCCTCCACGCCGTCGGGCATCGTGGTGTCGACCCCGGCGAGCGGGTCCTCGAAGTCGGTGCCGAACGCCCAGTGCGACGGGTCGCCACCGAGGAGTCCGTCGTAGACCGACCCGTGGGCGTCGTTGGGGTCGGGCGCCGGGTGGGACGGCTGGTGGACGACGTCGTCGGCCACCGACTGGATCGCGTCGAGCCCGTCGGGCATCGCGCTCTCGGGCATCGCGGACTGGTCAGGCATGGGTCAGCAGCTCACATGTGGGGAACGTTGTCGGGGATCTCGTAGAACGTCGGGTGCCGGTAGACCTTGTCGCCGCTGGGGGCGAACATCGGGTCCTTCTCGTCCGGGCTCGAGGCGGCGATGTCCTTGGACTGCACCACCCAGATGCTCACGCCCTCGTTGCGACGGGTGTAGACGTCGCGGGCGTGCCGCAGCGCCATCTGGTCGTCGGCCGCGTGCAGCGACCCGACGTGGACGTGGTTGAGCCCACGCTTGCCGCGGACGAAGACCTCGTACAACGGCCACTCGGCGCGGACCCGCTCGTCGGGGGACGGGCCGGTGCTGGTCGACTCGCTCATGCCTCACCCTCCACAGCGGACGCCGCCGCCTCCAACGAGTCCTGTTGCGCGGCATACGCGGTCGCTGCCTCACGGACCCAGGCGCCGTCCTCGTGCGCTGCACGGCGGTGGGCGATGCGCTGGGTGTTGCACGGGCCGTTGCCCTTGACGACCTGCATGAACTCGTCCCAGTCGGGCTGGCCGAAGTCGTGCGCCTGGCGCTCTTCGTTCCAGCGCAGCTCGGGGTCGGGGAAGGTCACGCCGAGCACCTTCGCCTGGGGGACGGACATGTCGACGAACCGCTGGCGCAGGTCGTCGTTGGTGTTGCGCTTGATGCCCCACGCCATCGACTGGGCCGAGTTGGGCGACTCGTCGTCGGGCGGGCCGAACATCATCAGCGCCGGCCACCAGAACCGGTTGACCGACTCCTGCACCATCGCCCGCTGCTCGTCGGTGCCGCGCATCATCGTCATGAGCAGCTCGAAACCCTGACGCTGGTGGAAGGACTCCTCCTTGCAGATGCGGATCATCGCGCGGCCGTAGGGGCCGAACGACGTGCGGCACAGCGGCACCTGGTTGCAGATCGCGGCTCCGTCGACGAGCCAGCCGATCGTGCCCACGTCGGCGTAGGACAGCGTCGGGTAGTTGAAGATCGAGGAGTACTTCTGGCGACCCTCGATGAGCATCTCGGTGAGCTGGCCGCGGCTGACGCCGAGCGTCTCGCAGGCCGAGTAGAGGTAGAGCCCGTGCCCCGCCTCGTCCTGGACCTTGGCGAGCAGGATCGCCTTGCGTCGCAGCGAGGGGGCGCGGCCGATCCAGTTGCCCTCGGGCTGCATGCCGATGATCTCGGAGTGCGCGTGCTGGGCCACCTGGCGGATGAGCGTCTTGCGGTAGCCCGCGGGCATCCAGTCGCGCGGTTCGATGCGGTCGTTGTGGCTGATGGTCGCCTCGAAACCGGCCAGCAGGTCGGCCTCGCCGCCCGGCGTGGCCGGGGCAGTGGTGGTGTCCGTCATGCAACCCTCCGCGGTGAGGCTAATAACTGACCGAACGGTCTGTAATAGTGTCTCAGGTGCCGTCCAGTGTTGGCAAGCAAGCAGGTGGCAACCACGGTATGCCGCGTGGCTGGCCCCCGCCCGGGCACCCCGACCTGCACTTCTGGCCACTCATGCCCCACCACGGCCACGGAATGCGGCGCTGCTGCGCCACGGCTGGCCAGAAGTGCGGCGAAGCGAGGCGTCGCATTACTCGCGAGTCACCCGTGATCGGTGGCAGGCTCGGCAGCGTTCCGCAGTCCGTCGTCGCTGGGAGGCCCACCCGATGTTCTCGCGCATCGCCATCGTCAACCGCGGCGAGGCCGCCATGCGGCTCATCCACGCCGTGCGCGACCTCAACGCGCAGGCGGGGGCCGACGGGCACCGCATCGAGACCATCGCGCTGCACACCGAGGGCGAGAAGCGGGCGATGTTCGTCCGCGAGGCCGACCACGCCTACAACCTGGGGCCCGCGGCCAACCGCCCCTACCTCGACTACGCCGTCCTCGAGACCGCGCTGCGGGACACCCGTGCGGACGCCGCCTGGGTCGGCTGGGGCTTCGTCGCCGAGGACCCGAACTTCGCCGAGGTCTGCGCCCGCATCGGCGTCACCTTCATCGGCCCGAGCCCCGAGGCGATGCGCAAGCTCGGCGACAAGATCGGTTCCAAGATCATCGCCGAGGAGGTCGGCGTCCCGGTGGCACCGTGGAGCGGCGGCGGGGTCGACACCCTCGAGGACGCGAAGGCCGCGGCTGCCCGGATCGGCTACCCGCTCATGCTCAAGGCGACCGCGGGCGGCGGTGGGCGTGGCATCCGGATGGTCGCCTCCGACGCCGACCTCACCGACGCCTACGAGCGCACCCGCGACGAGGCGCAGCGCGCCTTCGGCTCCGGCGTCGTCTTCCTCGAACGGCTCGTGACCGGTGCCCGTCACGTCGAGGTGCAGGTCATCGCCGACGGGCAGGGCACGGCCTGGGCGATCGGCGTCCGCGACTGCTCGGTGCAGCGGCGCAACCAGAAGGTCATCGAGGAGTCGGCCTCGCCCGTCCTCGCCCCTGAGCAGGTGGCCGAGGTCAAGGCCAGTGCCGAGCGCCTCGCCGTCGCGGTGGGGTATGCCGGTGCCGGCACCGTCGAGTTCCTCTACCACCCCGGCGACAAGTTCTTCGCCTTCCTCGAGGTCAACACCCGCCTGCAGGTCGAGCACCCCATCACCGAGGTCACGACCGACACCGACCTGGTGAAGCTGCAGATCCACGTGGCTGCTGGCGGCCGCCTCGAGGGGGAGCGCCCGCTCGAAGAGGGTCACGCCGTGGAGGCGCGCCTCAACGCCGAGGACCCCGACCGTGACTTCGCCCCGTCACCGGGTCGGATCGCGCTGCTCCAGCTCCCCAGCGGCCCCGGCATCCGCGTGGATACCGGTGTGGGAGAAGGGGACTCGATCCCCGCCGACTTCGACTCGATGATCGCCAAGATCATCGCCGTCGGACGTGACCGCGACGAGGCCCTGGCCCGGTTGCGCCGCGCCATGGGCGAGACCACGGTCGTCATCGAGGGCGGCTCGACCAACAAGAGCTTCATCCTGGACCTGCTCGACCAGCCTGAGATCATCGACGGCAGCGCCGACACGGGGTGGATCGACCGGGTCCGCGCCGAGGGTCGGCTGGTCTCCCACCGCCACTCCGGCGTGGCCCTCGTCGCTGCCGGCATCGAGGGGTACGAGGACGAGGAGGAGGTCGAACGCACCCGGCTGCTCGAGACCTCCCGGGGTGGGCGACCCCAGGTGCAGCACCGCACCGGCCGCGCCATCGACCTCAAGCTGCGCGGCACGGCATACAAGGTCACCGTGTGGCGGATCGGGCCGCACAAGTTCCGCGTGGCGCTCGCCGCCGGCGCCGTCGAGCAGACCGTGGACGCCGACCTCGACCGTCTCGACGAGTACACGAGTCGCCTCACGATCTCCGGGCGCACCCACCGCCTCATCACTGCCACCCACGGCCCGGTCCAGCTCGTGGAGGTCGACGGGGTCACGCACCGCGTCAGCCGGGACGAGGGCGGCGTGCTGCGTTCGCCGGCCCCGGCCCTCGTCGTCGCCACTCCTGTCGCCGTCGGCGCCGAGGTCGCAGCGGGCGCCCCGGTGCTCGTGCTCGAGTCGATGAAGATGGAGACGGTCCTGCCCGCGCCGTTCGCCGGCCGGGTCAAGGAGCTCCTGGTGTCGGCGGGCAGCCAGGTCGAGACCGGCACGCCGCTCGTCCGGCTGGAACCGGTGGGTGACGCCGACGAGGCGGCCGACGCCGGCGCCGCCGACGAGGCCGTCGACCTCGACCTGCCCGCAGCCTCCACCACCGGCGACGGTGCTGCCGCCTCTGCGGACCACGCTCGATCCGCCCTCGCCGCCATGCTCCTCGGCTACGACCTCGACCAGCGCGACGAGGGCAGCACGCTGGCGACCTACCTCTCCGCGCGTGACGAGCTCACGGCGCACGGCGTTTCCCAGGTCTGCGCCGAGGTCGCCGTGCTCGAGGTCTTCGCCGACTTCGCCGAGCTGAGCCGCAACCGGCCCGCCGGCGAGGAGGCGCACGTCGAGCACCGGGTGCACAGCCCGCGCGAGCACTTCCACACCTACCTGCAGAGCCTCGACCCCGACCGCGGGGCGCTCCCCGAGCAGTTCCGCGCCAAGCTCTCGAACGTCGTGCGGCACTACGGCATCGACAGCCTGGACCGCACCGCCGAGCTGGAGCAGGCGGTCTTCCGGGTCTTCCTCTCGCAGCAGCGGTCCGCCCCCGATGTCGCGCTCGCGACCTCGCTGCTGCAGCGCTGGATGGTCGAGCCCTGCCCCGAAGCCCCCCTCGACAGCGCCGCCCGCGAGGTCCTCGACCGGCTCGTCGTCGCCACCCAGCTGCGCTTCCCCGTGGTCGGCGACCTCGCCCGCAGCGTGCGGTTCCGCTGGTTCGACCAGCCCCTCGTCGACGCCGACAGGGCCAGCATCCTCGGGGGCGTCAGTGACGAGCTGACCGCCCTGGAGGCAATGCCCGAGAGCGAGGAGCGCGCCCGTCGGATCGACGCGCTCGCCGCGATCCCCGAACAGATCGTGCAGTTCCTCGCCGAGCGGCTGGACAGGGGCGTGCCGCAGCGCGAGCCGATGCTGGCCGTCCTCATCAAGCGTCACTATCGTGAACACGACCTGACGGCGCTGCGCGAAATCTCAGTCGGGACAAGGCCTTTCGCGATCGCCGACTACACCCTCGACGGACGCCACACGCATCTGGTCACCAGTGTCGGCCGGGTCGACGAGCTGACCCCCGACGGCGAGCTCGGCGTTGCCGTGTCCGCCCAGCTGGCCGAGGGCGCCGCGGGCTCCGAAGGCGTGGTCGACCTCTACCTCTCGTGGCCCGACGAGCCTGCGTCCCCCGAGGACGCCTCCGACCGACTGGGTCACCTCCTCGCCGGTATGCCGTTCGCGCAGCGTGTGCGCCGCGTCGCCGTCGCCGTCTGCCCCGGTGCCGGACGACCGGTGGCGTACTTCACCTTCCGGCCCGATGGCGAGGGCGCCATGGTCGAGGACCGGCTCGTCCGCGGCGTGCACCCCATGGTCGGACGGCGCCTCAACCTCTGGCGGCTGCGCGACTTCGACGTGACCCGTCTGGACGCCCCCGAGGACGTCCTGCTCTACCTGTGCACCGCCCCCGGCAACGAGGCCGACCAGCGCCTCGTCGCGCTGGCCCAGGTCCGGCAGCTCGTCGTCGTCCGCGACGAGCAGGGCCGGGTGACGGCCCTGCCCCACGCCGAGCGCGCCATCGCCAACTGCCTCGAGGCCATCCGCCGGGCGCGGTCGGCTCGTGGAGCGGCCGGTGCCCGGCTCGACATGAACCACGTGTGGGTCCACATCTGGCCACCCGTGGAGGCGGATCTCAACCAGCTCACCGCCCTCCAGGCCCGGATCGCCCCGTTGACCGCGGGTGCCGGCATCGAGGAGGTCCTGGTCCAGGGCCGGATCGCGACGCCCGACGGCGCCAGTGCCCCTCTCGCGGCGCGGTTCCACTACCAGCCCGGGTCGGGTGTCGTGACCTCCGTCGAGGAGCCACCGACCACCCGCCTCAAGCCGCTGGACGACTACGCGCAGAAGGTCGTCCGCGCGCGCCGTCGGGGGGTCGTCTACCCCTACGAGCTCCAGGCCATGATCGCCGGACCCGGTGGTACCGCCACCGAGTACGACCTGGACGACGCCGGCGTGCTCGTCCCCGTCGACCGGCCCTACGGCCTCAACAAGGCGGGGATCATCGCGGGCGTCATCACGACGCCCACCGAGCGCTATCCCGAGGGCATGACGCGGGTGCTGCTCTGCGGCGACCCGCTCAAGGCCCTCGGCGCCGTCTCCGAGGCCGAGTGCGCCCGCGTCATCGCGGCCCTCGACCTGGCCGAGCGCATGGGCGTCCCGGTCGAGTGGTTCGCCCTGTCCGCCGGTGCACGGATCTCGATGGACTCCGGCACCGAGAACATGGACTGGGTCGCCAAGGCCCTCAAGCGGATCATCGAGTTCACCCAGGGCGGTGGCGAGATCAACATCGTCGTCGCGGGGATCAACGTCGGCGCGCAGCCCTACTGGAACGCCGAGGCCACGATGCTCATGCACACCAAGGGCATCCTCGTGATGACCCCGGACAGCGCCATGGTGCTGACGGGCAAGCAGTCGCTCGACTTCTCCGGCGGGGTCTCGGCCGAGGACAACTTCGGCATCGGCGGCTACGACCGGGTGATGGGTCCGAACGGCCAGGCGCAGTACTGGGCGCGCGACCTCGCCGGCGCCTACGGCGTCCTGATGGCCCACTACGACCACACGTACGTGCACCCGGGTGAGGCCGGCCCACGACGCGCGAAGTCCACCGACGACATCGCCCGGGACGTCACGGCATACCCGCACGTCATGCCGGACTCGGGCTTCACGACGGTGGGCGACATCTTCTCCGCGGCCACGAACCCGGACCGCAAGAAGGCCTTCGACATCCGCATCCTGATGGCGGCGGTGGCCGACCAGGACCACGCGACCCTCGAGCGCTGGGCCGGCATGGCCGACGCGGAGACCTCGGTCGTGCAGGACGCCCACCTCGGCGGCATCCCCGTCTGCCTCATCGGTATCGAGTCCAAAACCGTTGCGCGACGGGGCTTCCCTCCCACCGACGGACCCGACACCTACACCGCGGGCACCCTCTTCCCGCGCTCGTCCAAGAAGACCGCGCGGGCGATCAACGCCGCGAGTGGCAACCGGCCCGTCGTCGTGCTGGCGAACCTGTCCGGCTTCGACGGGTCGCCGGAGTCCATGCGCAGCCTGCAGCTCGAGTACGGCGCGGAGATCGGCAGGGCCATCGTCAACTTCGAGGGTCCGATCGTGTTCTGCGTCGTGAGCCGCTACCACGGTGGCGCGTTCGTCGTGTTCTCCAAGGCGCTGAACCCCAACATGACGGTCCTGGCCGTCGAGGGGTCGTTCGCCTCGGTCATCGGTGGCGCGCCCGCAGCGGCGGTCGTCTTCTCGCGTGACGTGGACGGCCGCACCGCCGCGGACGCGCGGGTCAAGGACCTCGAGGCGAAGTTCGGCGAGGCATCGGGTGCGGAGCGCGCTCGACTGTCCACTGACCTCGCCGAGCTGCGCACCGCCGTGCGCAGCGAGAAGCTCGGCGAGGTCGCCTCGGAGTTCGACGGCGTGCACAGCATCCACCGCGCCGTGAGCGTGGGATCGGTCGACGCGGTGATCGACCCGCACGAGCTGCGCCCGCGCATCATCGCGGCCATCGAGGCGGGACTGCGCCGCTGAGCCCGCCGCAGCCGCGAGGGCCCGCGCCGGACCAGCGAGAGCCCACGCCGGAGCCGCCCGCGAGGTCAGCGGCGGGCCTGCTCCTCGCTGCTGGGGGAGGCCGCCGAATGGGCACCCCCAAGGCGCTGGTCGACGACCCCGCGGGCGGCTCCTTCGTCGAGCGCGGAGTGCGGGTCCTGCGCGACGGAGGCTGTTCGCCGGTCATCGTCGTGGTCGGCGCCCAGGCCGAGCGCGCGGCAGCACTGGCCGCCAGGGCCGGCGCGGACCTCGTCGTTGAGGCGGGCGACTGGGCGAGCGGACAGAGCGCCTCCCTCGGTCGCGGCCTCGACTCGCTCCGCTCCACGGGGGCGGACGTGGCCTGCGTCCTGCTCGTCGACCTGCCCGACGTGGGCGGTGACGTCGTCGCGGCGGTGCTGGCCGCCGCCGGTGACGGGCCCAGCGCCCTGGCGCGCGCGGCATACCGAGGAGTGCCCGGGCACCCCGTGGTGATCGGTCGCGACCACTGGACTGCGGTTGCCGACAGCGCCACCGGCGACCGTGGCGCGCGTGACTACCTCGCCACCCACGCCCACGCGGTGGTCGAGGTCGGTCACCTCGCCACGGGGCGCGACGTCGACACCCCCGGCGACCTGTGACGCGGGTTGCCTCTTCAATTAGTGGTCGCGATGGGTGATGCTGTGGACATGGAGCCACGCGAGGCCTTTGAGTCCGCGGGGGAGCTGACGCAGGGGCTTGCCGACACGGGGTACCTCGCCGACGACGCCCTCGCCACGGTTGCCTGGCTCGCGCTCCGGCTGCAGCGCCCGCTGCTGCTCGAGGGCGAACCCGGCACGGGCAAGACCGCCCTCGCGGAGGGCATCGCGGCGGCGCTCGACCTGCCGCTGATCCGGCTGCAGTGCTACGAGGGCATCGACGCGACCCAGGCGCTCTACGACTGGGACTTCCCCCGCCAGATCCTCCACCTGCGGGCCGTCGAGGCCGTGGCGGCGGGCGGGCAGGACCTCGCCGAGGTCGAGGAGCAGCTGTTCGACCAGCGGTTCCTCCTCGCCCGACCGGTGCTGCGCGCACTGCGCGAGTCGCCGGTGGTGCTGCTGGTGGACGAGATCGACCGTGCCGACGACGAGTTCGAGGCGTTCCTGCTCGAGGTGCTCTCGACCTGGCAGGTGACCATCCCCGAGCTGGGGACCGTGACGGCCGCGACGCCGCCGATCGTCGTCCTCACCTCCAACCGCACCCGCGAGCTCCACGACGCGCTCAAGCGTCGATGCCTCTACCACTGGATCGACCACCCCAGCCTCGAGCGTGAGCTCCAGATCGTCAGAACTCGCGCCCCGGAGGTCTCCGAATCCCTTGCCGCACAGGTCGTTTCGACCGTCCATCGGTTGCGGGACGAGCAGGACCTCATCAAGCCGCCCGGCGTCGCGGAGACCCTCGACTGGGCGCGCGCGCTGCAGGAGCTTGGCGCCTCGAACCTCGACTTCGACACCGCGTCGGCGAGCCTGGGCGTCGCCGTGAAGTACCGCGAGGACGCCGAGAAGGTCCGCGCGGCGCTCGACCGGATCCTCGCGCGATGACGGCCTCGCCGGTGACCACCCCGCCGCTGCCTGCCGCACCGGTGCATGCTGCGGACGAGATCCTCCTGGGCTTCGCGCGCGCTGTGCGTGCGGCCGGCGTCAACGTCACGGCCGACCGGGAGCGGACCTACCTCGATGCGGTGGCGGCCGTCGGGATGGACGACGAGTCCGGCGCCTACTGGGCGGGGCGCGCCACCCTGTGCGCCTCACCGGCCGACCTCGAACGCTACGACCAGGTGTATGCCGCGTGGTTCGGCCTCGAGCGCGCCACCGCGCGTGCGCGGCGCGACACGACCCACACGGTCGCCCATGCCCCCCTGGACACGGGACAGGGGCGCGGTGACGACCCGGAGTCGCCGCAGGACGTGGTGCGGGCGTCGGCGAGCGCCGTCGAGGTGCTCCGCCACCGCGACGTGGCGTCCCTCAGCAATGCCGACCGCGCGCGGCTCGCAGCGATGTTCACGGCGCTGCGGCCACGCGCGCCGCGCCGCCCGGCCCACCGGCACACCCCGTCGCGGCGTGGCGGGGTCGATGCCCGCCGGACGCTCAGGGAACAACTGCGCCGGATGGGGGAGCCGGGCCCGATCGCGTGGCGGCACAAGGGAACTCGCCCTCGTCGGGTGGTCCTCCTCGTCGACGTCTCCGGTTCGATGAGCGCCTACGCCGACGCCCTGCTGCGTCTGGCTCACGCCTACGCCGCCAGCGGTCTGCCGGTTGAGGTGTTCACGCTGGGCACCCGGCTGACGCACGTCACGCGCCCGCTGCGCCAGCGCGACCCCGAGCGGGCGATCGTCGCGTGCGGCGCCTGCGTACCCGACTGGTCCGGTGGCACCAGGCTTGCCGAGGGGATCGGCGCCTTCCTCGACAGGTGGGGTCGCCGGGGCATGGCCCGCGGTGCCGTCGTCGTGCTGTTCAGCGACGGCTGGGAACGCGACGAGCCCGCGGCGCTCGGAGAGCAGATGCGCCGTCTGCGGGCCCTGGCCCACCGGGTCGTCTGGGTCAACCCGCATCGCGGCAAGCCGGGCTACGAGCCCGTCCAGCAAGGCATCGTCGCGGCGCTGCCGCACGTCGACGACTTCGTGGCAGGCCACTCGATGGCGGCCTTCGAGGAGCTCGTGGAGGTGGTCGCGCGTGCGTGAGGTGCTCCCGGAGCTGCTCCGCTGGTGGCGAGCCGGTGCCACGGTCGGTGTCGGCACCGTCGTCGCCACGTGGCGCTCCGCACCGCGACCCGCCGGCGCCGCAATGCTGGTGGGGCCCGGCGGCGAGGCCGTCGGGTCGGTCAGCGGGGGTTGCGTCGAGGGCGCGGTCTACGAGCTCGCCCAGGGTGTGGTTGCCGACGGTGTCCCCGTCCTGCAGCGCTACGGCGTCAGTGACGACGACGCGTATGCCGTGGGGCTGACCTGTGGGGGCATCCTCGACGTCTTCGTCGAACAGGTGAGTCGCGAGACCTTCCCCGAGCTCGAGGAGGTCGCCGAGGACATCGAGGCCGGTCGCCCGGTGGCCGTCGCGACGGTCATCGAGCACCCCGACCAGGCCTGGCTCGGGCGCCGGCTGGTCGTGCGCCCAGAGTTCGACGCCCCCGGTTCGGTTGCCCCGCGGTCTGCCGAAGCCCCTGCGGCCATCGGGTCGCTGGGGTCGTCGCGAGCCGACGACGCCGTCACGGACGACGCCCGCGGCCTGCTCGCCTCCGGTCGCACTGAGACCCTCACCTACGGCCCGGACGGGGAGCGCCGCGGCGAGGGCATGCGGGTCTTCGTCTCCTCCTTCGCCCCTCGACCCCGGATGCTGGTCTTCGGAGCCATCGACTTCGCGGCTGCGGTGGCTCACCAGGGCCACTTCCTCGGCTACCAGGTGACGGTCTGTGACGCCCGCCCCGTCTTCGCCACGGCCTCGCGGTTCCCGTCGGCCGACGAGGTCGTCGTGGACTGGCCGCACCGGTATCTCGCGGCCGAGCGGGACGCGGGCCGGATCGATGCCCGGACGGTGATCTGCGTGCTGACCCACGACCCGAAGTTCGACGTTCCGGTCCTCGAGCTGGCCCTGCGCCTGCCCGAGGTGGGGTACGTCGGCGCCATGGGCTCGCGCCGCACCCACGAAGACCGGATGGCCAGGCTGCGGGAGGCGGGTCTGACCGAGGCGGAGCTGGGCCGGCTCTCGAGCCCGGTCGGGCTCGACCTCGGGGCGCGGACCCCCGAGGAGACCGCGGTGAGCATCGCGGCCGAGATCATCGCGCTGCAGTGGGGTGGCCGGGGCGATCGTCTGGGCCACCGCGAGGGGCCGATCCACCACCACGCGACGGGGCTGGTGGGTGCCTCCACGGGACAGGAGGAGGCTGCGGGAAACCACCCGGATTGACCGTTGCCACCACCCGCGTCGGCGACGAGTATCCGAAGTGCCGGGCCTACCGAGCCGATGTTTTCGTCACAGGTGTTTCTTCAGAGGTGTTTCGTCACAGAGAGGTGAGCGAATGACCCGCATCAGCGTCACGGTCGATGGAGTCGAGTACTCGGACGAGGTGGAGCCGAGAACGCTCCTCGTCCACTACCTGAGGGAACAGCTGGGCAAGACCGGCACGGTCGTCGGGTGCGACACGAGCAACTGCGGGGCCTGCACCGTGCACCTCGACGGGCGCAGCGTGAAGTCGTGCAACGTGCTCGCGGTCCAGGCCGACGGCCACGACGTGACGACGATCGAAGGACTGGCCACGAACGGCGAGCTGCACCCGATGCAGCAGGCGTTCCACGAGTGCCACGCCCTGCAGTGCGGCTACTGCACGCCCGGGATGATCATGCAGGCCATCGACGTGCTCAACGACAACCCGAACCCCACCGAGCAGGAGATCCGGGTCGGGCTGGAGGGCAACCTGTGTCGCTGCACCGGCTACGTCAACATCGTCAAGGCGGTGCAGCAGGCGGCCGGCGTCGGCGCGACACGTGGTTCGTCCGCCGGCACGACGTCCGGGTCCACGCTGGGTGGTGAGCCGGTATGACCGTCACCGAGGAGCGCACCGCCAAGCCCGAGATCGGCAGGGCCCGGCTGCGCAAGGAGGACCAGCGCCTCATCACAGGTCGCACCCGCTGGACCGACAACATCATCCTGCCGGGCATGCTCCACGCCGCCATGGTCCGCAGCCCGCACGCCCACGCCATGGTCACCGGCATCGACACCGCGGCGGCCCGCAAGGCTCCCGGGGTGGTGGCGGTCGTCACCGGAGCGGACGTGAAGGACGGCCAGGGGGCCGTGGCGAACGCGTGGCCGATCACCACCGACCAGAAGGCGGCCGCCCACCTGCCGATCGTGGTCGACCACGTCGCGTGTGCCGGCGAGATCGTCGCCGTGGTGGTGGCACGCACCGCCGCACAGGCCCGCGACGCCGCGGAGCTCGTGGACGTCGACTACGACGAGCTGCCCGCCGTCCTCGACGCCAAGGAGGCGGTCGACGACGCCGTGCTCGCCCACCCCGACCTCGGCACCAACAAGTCAGCGCTGTGGCGGCTGGACTCGGCCGACCAGGGCAGCGGCGGCGACGTCGACGAGGAGATCGCCAAGGCTCGCGCCGACGGCATCGTCATCGAGCGGGAGATCCGCCAGCAGCGGCTGATCCCCGCCTTCATGGAGCCCCGCTCGACGGTGGTCGACCCCACGGGTGAACAGATCACGGTGTGGACCTCGACCCAGGTCCCGCACATCCTGCGGTTCCTCATCGCGGCCACGACCGGCATACCTGAGTCCAAGGTGAGGGTCATCGCACCCGACGTGGGCGGCGGCTTCGGCGGCAAGCTGCAGACCACGGCCGAGGAGTTCGCGACGCTGGCCGCCGCCCGCCACGTCGGCAAGCCCGTCAAGTACACCGAGACCCGCTCGGAGTCCCTCGTCTCCGGCCACCACGGCCGCGACCAGTACCAGAAGCTCACCCTCGCGGCGACCAAGGACGGCACGGTCACCGCCCTGAAGGTCGACCTCATCGCCAACCTCGGCGCGTACGTCGGTCTCGTCGGAGGCGGTGTCCCCGTGCTCGGCGCGTGGATGTACAACGCCATCTACAAGTTCCGGGCGTACCGGTTCACGGTGCAGACCGTCCTCACGAACACCACCTGGGTGGACGCCTACCGTGGCGCCGGCCGTCCCGAGGCGACGTACGCCATCGAGCGGCTGATGGACGAGCTGGCGGCCGAGGTGGGTGTCGACCCGTTGGCGATCCGCGAGCAGAACTGGATCAAGAGCGACGAGTTCCCGTTCACCTCGGTGGCCGGCATGACCTACGACTCGGGCAACTACGAGGTCGCCACGGCGCGGGCCGTCGAGCTCTTCGACTACGAGGGTCTCCGGCGCGAGCAGCGGGAACGCCGGGAGCGCAAGGACCCGGTCCAGCTCGGGATCGGAGTCTCCACCTTCACCGAGATGTGCGGCCTCGCACCCTCGCGCATCCTCGGAGCGCTCAACTACGGCGCCGGCGGGTGGGAGCACGCCTCGATCCGGATGCTGGCGACCGGCAAGGTCGAGGTCATCACGGGTACCTCACCCCACGGCCAGGGCCACGAGACGGCGTGGAGCCAGATCGCGGCGGACCGGCTGGGTGTGCCCTTCGAGGACATCGAGGTGCTGCACGGCGACACCCAGATCGCACCGCGTGGCCTCGACACCTACGGCTCGCGGTCGCTCGTCGTGGGGGGCGAGGCGGTCGTGCGTGCGGCCGACAAGGTCGTCGAGAAGGCCAAGGTCGTCGCCGCCCACCTGTTGGAGGCGAGCGTCGACGACCTGGAGTTCTCGTCGGGCCGGTTCACGGTGCGCGGCACCGACAACGGCATCGGCATCACGGAGATAGCGACCGCCCAGTTCACGTCGCACAACCTGCCGCCGGGTCTCGAGTCCGGGATCGACGCCGACGCCACCTTCGACCCCGACGACTTCTCGTTCCCCCACGGCACACACCTGTGCGCCATGGAGGTCGACACCGAGACCGGTCAGGTCACGATGCGCAAGTACGTCAGCGTCGACGACGTCGGGCAGATCATCAACCCGCTCATCGTCGAGGGCCAGGTCCACGGAGGGGTGCTCCAGGGCATCGCCCAGGCGCTGTGGGAGGAGGCCGTCTTCGACGACCAGGGCACCCTGGTCTCGGGCTCGTTCGTCGACTACACCCTCCCGACCGCCGCCGACACGATCACCTTCGTCACGGAGAACACCACCTCCCCGTCGACGACGAACACGCTCGGCACCAAGGGTGTCGGTGAAGCCGGCTGCATCGCGTCCACACCAGCGGTCGTCAACGCCATCGTCGACGCACTTCGACCGCTCGGCATCAACGACATCCAGATGCCGTGCACGCCAGAGCGGGTCTGGAAGGCCATCCAGTCGGCCGGGTCCACGCAGGCCGACGCCACCACGGGCCAGGCGCAGCCGCACTTCGACGCGGATGCCCCCAACCAGGACGCCGGCACGACCGGCGCTGCGACGAACGGAGCAGACCAGTGATCCCCGCATCGTTCGACTACGTCGCACCCACGTCCGTGGCCGACGCCCTGGCGGCCCTCGCCGAGGCCGGCGACGACGCCAAGGTGCTGGCCGGTGGCCAGAGCCTGCTGCCCATCCTGCGGATGCGCCTCAACGCCCCGGAGAAGGTCATCGACCTCGGCCGGATCGAGGAGCTGAAGGGGGTCACCGAGGACGGCGACCACCTCGTCATCGGTGCCATGACGACGTATGCCGATGTGCTGGCGAGCGATCTCGTCCGTCAGCACGCGGGGCTGCTCACCGACGCCATCGCCGAGGTGGCCGACCCGCAGATCCGCCACCGTGGCACGGTCGGCGGAGCGCTCGTCCACGCCGACCCGGCTGGTGACGTGGGTGCTCCCGCGCTCGCGCTCGAGACCGAGTTCGTCATCAACGGCAGCGGCGGCGAACGCACCGTGGCCGCCGGTGACTTCTTCCAGGACCTGTTCGAGACGGCCGTGGGGGAGGGCGAGCTGCTCACGGCCATCCGGATCCCGAAGCACACGGGGTGGGGCCACCGCTACGAGAAGTTCGTGCGGGTGTCGCACCAGTGGYCCATCGTCGCCGTCGCGGCGACGGTGCGCGTCGACGGGGGCACCATCGCCGAGGCGCGGATCGGGCTGACCAACATGGGGTCCACTCCGCTGCGGGCCACCGGGGTGGAACAGGCGCTGGTGGGCAGGGCAGCCACCGACGAGGCGGTGCGCGACGCGTGCGCCGCAGCGGCGGATGGCACGAACCCACCGTCGGACCTGAACGGCGACAGCGACTACCGCAGGCACCTCGCCACGGTGCTCGCCCGCCGGGCGGTCCTGGCTGCGGCTGGAGGCTGAGCCCGTGGAGCTGAGCCACTCCTTCACCGTGCCTGCGACGGTCGACCGGACCTGGGCGACCTTCATGGATCTGCCCCTGGTCGGTGGCTGCTTCCCCGGCGCCACGGTCACGGAGGTGACCGAGGAGGGCTTCGCGGGCACGGTGAAGGTCAAGCTCGGCCCGATCGCGTTGGTCTACTCCGGCACGGGCGCCTTCGTCGAGCGTGACGACGGCGCCCACCGGGCCGTCATCGAGGCCAAGGGCAAGGACAAGCGGGGCAACGGCACGGCCGGGGCCACCGTGACCATCCAGCTCACCGACGTCGGCGACGGCTCGACCCGCGCCGACGTGCAGACCGACCTCGCGGTGACCGGCAAGCCCGCGCAGTTCGGTCGTGGCGTGATGCAGGACGTGTCGGACAAGCTGCTCGGCCAGTTCATCGGCTGCATCGAGGGCAAGATCGGCGAGGTGCCCCTGGAGGAACCTCCGGTCGCGGCTGCAGGCGGGAGCCCCGAGCCGTCCCCCGAGCCGTCCCCCGAGCCGTCCCCCGGGGCCAGTCCAGAGCCGGAGCTCCAGCCAGGCCCAGCCGCCGGCCCCGAGCCGTCTCCGGCTCCCGTTCCCGAGCGAGCCGCTGGTGCCGAGAGCAAGGACGACGCGCTCGACCTCGGCAGCGCGGTGCTGCCCATCCTGCTCAGGTCCTACGGCAAGCAGATCGTCATCGGCGTCGTGGTGGTCGTGGCCGTGATCGTGATCTGGCGGGCGATCAGCGGCTGAGGGAGTAAACGACCGCTTCCCCCGCCAAACGGATGATGACGACATCATCCGGTCATGTGGACCTGCCGTGGCCTACCCTGAAAGACACCGGCCGCATGGCAAGGTGGCCGCACCGCAGAGCCGCGGCCACACGGCATACCGCAAGCACAGGAGCGCGCCACGATGAGCCAGCAGACCGTCGTCGTCCTGAACGGACCGAACCTCAACCTGCTCGGCGAGCGCGAGCCGGAGATCTACGGCTCCGACACCCTGGCCGAGATCGAGGCGCTGTGCCGCAAGGCCGCCGGCCTGGCCGGACTGGACGTCGACTTCCGCCAGAGCAACCACGAGGGCGCGCTGATCGACGCCGTCCACGAGGTCCGCAGGACCGCGGTCGGCATCGTCATCAACGCCGGCGCCTACACCCACACCTCGATCGCCCTGCGCGATGCGCTCGCCGCCGTGAGCATCCCCGTCTTCGAGGTGCACCTCAGCAACGTGCACAAGCGGGAGGAGTTCCGGCACCACTCCTACCTGTCCGCCGTCTCCGACGGTGTCATCAGCGGCTGTGGCCCCAGCGGCTACGCCTACGCGATCGCCCGGATCTCCGAGCTCATCGACGACCGCCACTAGCCCTCAACGCCCGCGCTGTTGGAAGCGAAACTTCCGGATATCCGGAAGTTTCCCTTCCAACAGGTGCGGAGCAGGGCTGCAAGACTGGCGCGCATGACCCCGCCGTCTGCGCTCGACCCGATGGACCTCGCCGGCATCGACGACCTGCTCTCCGACGAGGAGAAGGCGATCCGCGGCAGCGTCCGCGCCTTCCTCGACAAGCGGGTCGAGCCGTTCGTCGCCGACTGGTTCGAGCGCGGTGAGATCGACGACGTCCGCGGGCTGACCCGGGAGCTCGGCTCGCTGGGGCTGCTCGGGATGCACCTGGAGGGGTACGGCTGCGCCGGGATGAGCGCTGTCGACTACGGCCTGGCCTGCCTCGAGCTGGAGGCCACCGACTCCGGCGTGCGCAGCCTGGTGTCGGTGCAGGGGTCCCTTGCCATGTTCGCGATCCACCGCTGGGGCACCGAGGAGCACAAGCAGGAGTGGCTGCCACGGATGGCCGCCGGTGAGGCGATCGGCTGCTTCGGCCTGACCGAGCCCGACCACGGCTCCGACCCCGCCTCCATGCGCACCCGCGCCCGTCGGGACGGCGACGACTGGGTCCTGGACGGCTCGAAGATGTGGATCACCAACGGGTCGATCGCCGACGTCGCCGTGGTGTGGGCCCAGGTCGACGAGGGCGGGACCGAGGGCGGGACCGAGGCCGGGGCCGGCGGGGCCGGGGCAGGAGCCAGCCGAAGCGTCATCAGGGGTTTCGTCGTGCCCACCGACAGCCCCGGGTTCTCGGCCCCCGAGATCAAGCACAAGCTGTCGCTGCGGGCCTCGGTGACCAGCGAGCTCGTCCTCGACGGGGTGCGGCTGCCGGCCGACGCGGTGTTCCCCGACGTGACCGGCCTGAAGGGTCCGCTGGCCTGTCTCTCGGAGGCGCGCTACGGCATCGTCTGGGGCTCCCTCGGCGCGGCCCGCTCGAGCCTCGACACGGCCCGCCGCTACTCGATGGAGCGGCACCAGTTCGGCCGCCCACTGGCGGGCTTCCAGCTGACCCAGCAGAAGCTCGCCGACATGGCCCTTGAGCTGGTCAAGGGCCAGCTGCTCGCCCTGCACCTCGGCCGCCGCAAGGATGCCGGCACGCTGCGCCCCGAGCAGGTCAGCCTCGGCAAGCTCAACAACATCCGTGAGGCGCTCGACATCTGCCGCACCTCGCGAACCATCTTGGGCGCCAACGGGATCAGCCTCGAGTTCCCGATCATCCGGCACATGAACAACCTCGAGTCCGTGCTGACCTACGAGGGCACCGTGGAGATGCACACGCTCGTCATCGGACAGGCGATGACCGGCGAGCAGGCCTTCCGCTAGGGCCTCGCGTCCCGGTTCCCAGGGGCCGCCCGGAAAGCCGTCGCGCGGGCCCCGCCGCGCGGCATACCCTCGATTTTCGGTGGAGGCATCAGACCGTGTAGTCTCACCGTCGCACTTCCGCGCGGCTCTCGCGAGCCCCCGGTGAGCGCGCCCCCTTAGCTCAGTCGGTAGAGCGTTTCCATGGTAAGGAAAAGGTCGTCGGTTCGATTCCGACAGGGGGCTCTGGGAACGGCGCCGCGAGGCGCACACCCCATGGCGGGGTAGCTCAGCTGGTTAGAGCGCACGACTCATAATCGTGAGGTCGCGGGATCGAGCCCCGCTCCCGCTACAACCGCGATTTCAGGAATCACCCTGAACTCGCGTATTCTGATGCGTCGTTGCCCGTCCCGCACGGGTGGCCCACCATTTTGTATCAAGACAGCAGACCACCAGTCAGTTTCGAGAGCAGGTTGCCCCGTGGCTAGCAAGAGCACCGACGTCCGCCCCAAGATCACCTTGGCGTGCGTGGATTGCAAGGAGCGCAACTACATCACCAAGAAGAACCGTCGGAACAACCCCGACCGCCTGGAGATGAAGAAGTTCTGCCCCCGCGACGGCAAGCACACGCTCCACCGCGAGACCCGCTGACCTGACGCGTTTCGACGGCCGCCCCGGACTTCGGTCCCCGGGCGGCTTTGTCGTGTCCCCGGCGGACGGCCCGGTCGCGTCGTCGACGGGCACCAATAGAGTGGTCGCCATGGCCGTCAACGCAGACTTCGCAGGGCGCAGCTACCCGCCCAGTGGC
The DNA here is from genome assembly GCF_056403895.1 of Pedococcus sp. P2_E5. Classification (NCBI taxonomy): domain Bacteria; kingdom Bacillati; phylum Actinomycetota; class Actinomycetes; order Micrococcales; family Intrasporangiaceae; genus Pedococcus; species Pedococcus sp. P2_E5. The sequence continues at coordinate 32,915 of NZ_JBFUEP010000033.1, read as the reverse complement.
CCGTATGCCGTGGACGCGGCGACCATCGCGGCGTTCGCCTCCGCGGTGGGTTCGCAGGATCCCGTGCACACCTCGAGCGAGGCCGCGCAGGCCGCCGGCTACCGCGACGTGATCGCGCCGCCCACCTTCGCCGTCACCCTCGCGCAGCAGTGTGACGCGGTGTTCGTCCAGGACCCCGAGGCAGGCATCGACTACACCCGGGTGGTGCACGGCGAGCAGCGCTTCGTCCACCACCGACCCATCACGGCGGGCGACTCCGTGCTCGGCATCCTGACCGTCGACTCGGTGCGCGAGGCCGGTGGCCACGCGATGGTCACCACCCGCACCGAGCTGGCGACGCGCGACGGCGAGGCGCTGTGCACCTCCACGTCCACCATCGTCATCCGGGGAGGGGAGTGACCGTGGGCGCACGCACCCTTGCCGAGGCCACCGTCGGCGACACGATCGGGCCTCTCACGCTCACCGTCGCGCGCGAGACCCTCGTGGCCTACGCCGCCGCCTCCGGCGACCAGAACCCCATCCACCAGGACGAGGCCTTCGCGAAGTCCGTGGGTCTGCCCGACGTCATCGCCCACGGCATGTGGACGATGGGCGCCGTCGGCTCGGTCGTCGAGGAGTGGGCCGGGGACGGTGGCCGGGTCGTCGAGTTCGGCACCCGCTTCACCAAGCCGGTCGTCGTCCCGCAGGGCGGTGGCGGGGTCGAGGTCAGCGGTGTCGTCAAGGCGGTCGACGAGGACACCCGCCGCGCCACCGTCGAGCTCACCGCGACGAGCGAGGGCGCCAAGGTGCTCGGTCGGTGCATCGCCGTCGTCCAGCTCGACTGAACCTCGCCGCGGGGTCCGTACCTTCGGACCCCGGTGCGAGCAACGGTCCCCCGACAGAGAGCAACTGGCGATGCACGACGAGCACGACGTCCCCCTGGCGTCCCTGACGACCATGCGGGTCGGTGGCCCCGCTGCCCGGCTCGTCACCGCCCAGACCATCGACGAGGTCGTCGACGCCGTCCGCGAGGTCGACGACGCCGACGAGCCGCTGCTCGTCATCGGTGGCGGTTCCAACCTCGTCGTGGCGGACGCAGGGTTCGCTGGCAGCGTGGTGCGGCTGGCCACCGACGGCGTGACCGTCGAGTCCGCCGACCTGTGCGGCGGGGTGATGGTGCGCGTCGCCGCGGGCGTGGTCTGGGACGACTTCGTCGCGCGAGCCGTGACCGAGGGCTGGTCGGGCGTGGAGGCGCTGTCGGGGATCCCCGGGTCGAGCGGCGCCACCCCGGTCCAGAACGTCGGTGCCTATGGCCAGGAGGTCGCCCAGACCATCGCCTCGGTCAGGGTCTACGACCGGGCCCAGCAGCAGGTGCGCACCCTGGCGTCCGCGGACTGCGCCTTCACCTACCGCCACTCCGCCTTCAAGTCGACCTCGCGTTTCGTCGTGCTCGACGTTCTCTTCCAGCTCATCCCCAGCGAGCTCAGCCAGCCGATCGGGTATGCCGACCTGGCCCGTCAGCTCGACGTCTCACCGGGGGAGCGGGTGCCGCTGGCAGACGCTCGGGAGGCGGTCCTTGCGCAGCGGCGGCTGCGAGGGATGGTTCTCGAGGCCGACGACCACGACACCTGGTCCTGTGGGTCCTTCTTCACCAACCCGATCCTGTCGGCTCAGCGGTTCGCTGCCCTGGAGTCCCGGGCTGCGACCCGGCTCGGACCGGGTGCGTCCGGGCCCCCGAGGTTCATCGACGGCGACGGCAACGTCAAGACCTCCGCGGCCTGGCTGATCGACAAGGCCGGGTTCGCCAAGGGCTTCGCGCTCCCCGGCAGCGGAGCAGCCCTCTCGACCAAGCACACCCTGGCCATCACCAACCGTGGTGACGCCACGGCATACGACGTCGCAGCGCTGGCGCGGCACCTCCAGCAGGGCGTCCACGACGCGTTCGGGGTCACGCTCGTCAACGAGCCGGTGTTCGTGGGACATGAACTATGAGGCTCAGCGTGGGACATGAACTATGAGGCTCAGTGTGGGACATGAGCTCTAGGCCGCGAGTCTGAAGGATCTGCCGGGTCAGGACGCTGCGGATCCTTCAGAGTCGGGGGTCAGACGGGCGGGGTCAGGTGGGTGGGGTCGCGAGCCAGGCGTCGATGTCGTCCAGGGCCGCCTTCTGCAGCGCCGTCGGCGCCCGGCTCGCGCGCAGGGACCCCCGCGCCAGCTCCGCCAGCTCCTCGTCGGTGAAGCCGAGGGCGGTGCGGGCCAGCTCGTACTGGTCGGCCAGGCGTGAGTCGAACAGCAACGGGTCGTCGGCTCCCAACGCCACCGGTATGCCGTGCTCCACGATCGTGCGCAGTGGCACCTGCCCGGGGCTGCCGTAGACCCCCAGGGCGATGTTGCTGCGGGGGCAGACCTCCAGGGCGACTCCTGACTCGGCGACGAGGTCGAGCACTCGCGGGTCCTCCACGCTGCGGACACCGTGGCCGATCCGGTCGGGGCGGATCGCCTCGAGCGTCGCCTCGACGGCCGCCGGGCCGAGGAGCTCCCCGGCGTGCGGCACCAGGGCCAGCCCGGCGCGCCGAGCGATCTCGAAGGCCGGCGCGAACTCGGACGTCTGACCGCGACGCTCGTCGTTGCTGAGCCCGAACCCGACGACGGTGCCCGCACCTTCGCCGGCGTGGTGCGCGGCGAGGCGCGCCAGCGTCCTGGCGTCGAGCGGGTGGCGGATCCGACTGGCTGCCACCACCACCGCCACCTGTGTCGACTCCTGACGCGAGGCTGCGGCAGCCTCGTCGAGGACGATCTCGAGCGCCGGCGTGATGCCCCCGACGAACGGCGCGTACGACGTCGGGTCGACCTGGATCTCGAGCCAGCGCGACCCCTCGGCCGCATCGTCCTGCGCTGCCTCACGCACGATCCGGCGCAGGTCGGACTCGTCGCGCACACAGGCGCGAGCTGCGTCGTACAGCCGCTGGAACCGGAACCAGCCGCGCTCGTCCCGCGCGCTCAGCTGCGGCGGGTAGCCCGTCGTCAGGGCCTCGGGGAGGTGGAGGGCGTGCTTCTGCGCGAGGTCGCGCACCGTCTCCACGCGCATCGAACCGGTGAAGTGCAGGTGCAGGTGCGCCTTCGGGAGGGCGGTCACCGGGCGCATGCGCAGCAGTCTGGCAGGGCTAGTCCTCCACGATGTGCATGGCTGCCTCTTCCGGGCTCTGCGGGTCGCCGCTCGACTCGGACTCGTCACCGACCAGTTCGCTGTCCACGTCCGGACGGTCGCCCTCGTCAGGATCGGTGAGCTGCCCGACGCTCGCGTCCCCCACGAGGTCGTCACCGAGGAAGTCGTCGTCCGCGGCGATGGAGTCCGGGTCGGCGCCGCCCACGCGGGCTTCGGCGTCGAGGCCCCCCTCGTCGTCCGGGGCGCCGTAGGCGGAGTCCGGGTCGGGGACCTCCTGCCGGATGCGCTGCTCGATGCTCTCCTCCTGGCCCTGCTCGGAGGCCGTCGTGCCCCACTCGGTGGCGCGCGGCTGGAGGTCTGGCGGCGACGACGGTTCGTTGTCGCCCTCGCTGGAGTCGAGCAGCTGGTCCTGGCCGCTGCCTGCGTCCACCCCGTCGTCCAGGCTGACACTGCCCAGGTCGTCGTCGAAGCTCTCTGTGCCCGGCTGGTCGCTCATGTCCCCACCCTGCGCGACCCGGGGCCACACCGCAAGGGGACCCACGCGGCATACAACCCTGTGCAGAAGGGCCGTCAGGCCTCGCCGCGCACCTTCTCCACGGAGGCGAGCAGGACACAGGTGGCCACGGCCTCCATCGCCTCGCTGACCTGGTCCAGCGGGGGGAAGGTGGGGGCGAGGCGGATGTTGCGGTCGCGGGGGTCGACCCCGTGGGGGAACGAGGCGCCGGCCGGCGTGAGGGCGATCCCGGCCTCCTTGGCCAGCTGCACCACCCTGGACGCGGTGCCGTCGAGCACGTCGAGGCTGACGAAGTAGCCACCGGTCGGCCTGGTCCAGGTCGCGACATCCAGGCCGCCGAGGCGCTCCGACAGGATGCGCTCGACCTCGGCGAACTTGGGGGCGATGACCGCCCGGTGCTTGGCCATGTGGTCGCGGACGCCTTGCGGGGTACCGAAGAACTGCGCGTGCCGCAGCTGGTTGACCTTGTCGGGACCGATCGCGCCCTTGCCCAGGTGGCCGGTGTACCACTTCACGGTCTCGACCGACCCGGCCAGGAACGCGACGCCGGCACCGGCCAGGGTGATCTTGGAGGTCGAGGCGAACATGATCGGACGGTGCGGGTGCCCCGCGGCGGCGGCGAGGGTCAGGATGTCGGCGCTCTTGGCCTCGTCCTCCGTGAGGTGGTGGAACGCGTAGGCGTTGTCCCAGAAGATCTTGAAGTCGGGGGCGGCGGTCTCCATCGCGGCCAGGCGGGCGGCGATCTCCTGGGTGACGACCGACCCGCTCGGGTTGGCGTAGGTCGGCACCAGCCACATGCCCTTGATGCTCGGGTCGCTCGCGGCCAACTGCGCCACGGCCTCGACGTCGGGGCCGTCCTCGTGCATCGGCACGGTCACCATGTCGATGCCGAACCACTCGAGCAGGGTGAAGTGGCGGTCGTAGCCGGGCACCGGGCAGATGAAGGTGACCTTCTCCTCCTGCCCCCAGGGGCGCTCGCTGTCGACGGCACCGTGCAACCACAGGTCGACCAGCACCTCGCGCATCATCACGAGGCTGGAGTTGCCGCCGGCCACGACCTGCTCCGGCTCGACCCACAGCAGCTCGGCGAACATCTCGCGCAGCTCCCTGATCCCCTCGAGCCCGCCGTAGTTGCGGGTGTCGACGCCGCTCGCGTCCTTGACGCCCTTGGGCAGGCTGAGCAGGTCCTCGGCCAGGTCGAGCTGGGCCGCCGCGGGCTTGCCGCGGGTGAGGTCGAGCGACAGGCCGCGCGCCTTCAGCGCGGCATACGCCTCCTGCTGCTCGGCGGCGAAGGCCTCGAGCTCCTGCGCGGAGCGCTGGGCGAGGGGGGTGGTGGCGGTGGCGGTCTGCTCGGTCACGTCACCCATGCTCCCAGAGCCCCGCTATGCCGCGCAGTTGCCGTCCGAGCCCCGGTCACTGAGGGGACGCGGCAGCGCCGGCGCTTGGGCAGGAGTCGGCGACACAGATGGGCAATGGGTACCGATGTCGGGCACCCCCTGCGAATCCGACTCTGGGAGGGCAGCCGGCGGTCGCCGGCTCAACCTCACAGAAAAGGAACAGTCATGAAGCGATTTCTGATCGAGCGGACGGTCGAGGGTGCCAGCGAGCTGACGATGGAGCAGCTCGCCGAGATCTCCCGGACGTCCAACGCCGCGGTCGACTCCCTCGGTGTGCCGTACACCTGGGTCACCACCTACGTCGCGGGCGACAAGCTGTACTGCATCCACGAGACGGCGGAGCCCGAGACCGTCCGAGAGCACGCCCGCCGGGGCGGGTTTCCGTGTGACTTCGTCGCGGAGGTCGTTGCCGAGTTCGGCTCCCACACCGCGGCGGAGTTCGAGCGGGAGCGGATGGGGGCGACGACGTGATCGACTCCCAGATGCACGTGTACCTCACCGAGGTCCTCGCGGGTGGGCGGCAGGGGCTGACCCGTCCCGTCGGGCCGCGCAGCGCCCGTCAGGTCATCCTGGACGTCCGCCGGCGTCGCCGGGAGGGCGGGCGGTGAGACCTCCGGCCGCGGTCCGTCCCCGTGACGGGCGCGGCGCCGCCGGGGACGGACCGGGCACCCAGCCCGCCCGTCCCCGGTCGGCCGGACCCCTGCACGAGCCCTTCCGGGACCCGCCCGAGCGCTCGTACGCTGTGGGCGTGGAGCTCGTCGAGCGGGAGCCGCAGCTGGATCACCTTCGGATGGCCTTGGAGCGGAGCCGCAGTCAGGGTCGCGTCGTCGCCGTCGCCGGGGAAGCGGGCGCCGGCAAGTCGGCCCTGGTCCGGGTGGCGACCTCCGAGCAGCACTGGACGCGCGTTGCCCGTGGGCTGTGCGACCCGCTCGAGACGCCACGGCCCCTCGGGCCGATCCGGGAGGTGCTGGCCGACCTCGGAGTGGCCCTCGGCCCTGACCCCGGTCCACCGGCACCGCTCGGGGAGCGGGTGCTCGCAGCCGCGGGGAGCGAGCCCACCACCGTGGTGATCGAGGACGCGCAGTGGATCGACGAGGCGTCGATCGAGGTGCTGCGCTTCGTCGCCCGTCGGGTCGAGACCCGTCCGGTCGTGCTCGTCCTGACCTATCGCGACGGCGAGATCGGGCCCCACCACGCGCTCAGGCCCCTCCTCGGTGACCTCGCCCGGCTCGACGCCGCCACGACGATCGCCCTCCAGGGGCTTTCCGTGAACGCCATCCGAGCACTCCTGCGCGACACCGGGATCGACCCGGTCTCGGTCCTCGCCCTGACAGGTGGGAATGCCTTCTTCGTCACCGAGATCGCCCGGCACCCTGGGGAGGAGCTTCCCGCGTCGGTCCGCGACGCGGTCCTGGCCAGCACCAGCTGGGTGGCCGAGCAGGACCTCGAGGTCCTGCAGCTCATCGCCGCGGCTCCGGACACCCTCGATGACCGGCTCCTTCCGGCGCTGGGTATCGACCTTCCACAGCTGCGCAGACTCGAGGGCACCGGTCTGCTGAGGCGTTCCCGCCGGGGGATCGGCTACCGCCACGAGCTCGCCCGCCGCGCGATCGAGGGCGCCATGGCTCCTGGTGTGGCGAGCCGGCTGCACGCGCGCGTGCTGTCCGCGCTGGAGGACGTCCCGGGCGCCGACCCTGCCGTCCTGGCGCACCATGCGCACGCATCAGCCGACCATCCCCGCACCCGGCGCTACGCCGACGAGGCTGCTGCCGAAGCCGGGCGGACCGGTTCGCACCGCGAGGCCGTCGCCTTCCTGGAACTCGCGCTCGCCCACGCCGGCGAGGGTGCGGTCGAGCGCGCCGGGCTCCTCGAGCGACTCAGCTACCAGCAGTACATGGTCAGTCGCCTGCCCGAGGCCGTCGACGCCATCACGGAGGCCGCTCGGCTCTGGGCCGACGCGCAGGACACCGACGGTGTGGCAGCCGCGCACAACCGGCGAGCCCTGATCGAGTACTACTCCGCCCGTCGGGCGGTTGCTGAGCGCCACGTCGGACTCGCCCTGGCGAACCCTGCCGCTCCCACCTACGGGGCCGCCCGGGCCCTGGAGATGCTGCTGGCCTTCCGCCGCAACGACGTCGAGGCGACCGCGGCCGGCCGGCAGATCACCGGGGCGCTGGCCGTGGAGCGTGCCGACGAGGAGCTGCTCGTGCGCTCGGAGATCGTCGGCACGATGGCAGACGTCCTCCGGGGCGCCGACATGACGGCCCGTGAGCGGTTGCTGACCCTGGTGGACGACGCGGCGGCGCGCTGGTTCGACGAGACCGCCTCGACGGGGTGGTCGCAGCTGGCCGCCATCGACGTGGAGCACCGCCGGTTTCGCGATGCCGAGAGCCTGCTGGAGCAGTCGCTGCCGTTCACCGTCGACCGCGACATCCCGATCTGCCAGCAGTGGCAGACAGGAGTCCGCGCGCGGCTGCAGCTGGAGCGGGGACGGTGGGAGGCCGGCCTCGAGGACGCCCGCACCGTCCTCGACGGCGGCGCGCCCATCGCGAGTCTGTGGCCCCACCTGGTCACAGGACTGGTCGCCCTGCGCCGCGGCGACCAGCCCCTCAGCGGGGCAGACCACGTCGAGCTCGCCTGGGAGCTGGCCGAGCAGATGGCGGAGCCTCTCGCGCGGCTGGCCGCCATGGCGGCCCTGGCCGAGCGCGCCTGGCTGCTCGACACCGAGGACGACAGGCTGGACGGGGCTGATCCCCTCTTGCGCGAGGCCGGTGCCCTGCCCGGCGCCCAGTGGGCTACGGGGCACCTCGCGGTGTGGCTCCGTCGCCTGGGACGGCAACCTCGGGCGGGCCCCGTGGCCGAGCCGTTCGCGTTGCAGCTCGCAGGCCGGGCCGATGCCGCCGCCGAGCGCTGGCGGGACCTCGGCGCTCCGTACGAGCGCGCGCTGGCGCGCGCCGAGTCGTCCGACGACGCGACAGCCGTGGGGGCGCTCGCCGACCTGGAGACCATGGGCGCCTGGGCGGCGGCCGACCGCTGCCGCGAGCTGCTGCGGCGCCGGGGGCTGTCGAGGGTGCCGGCCAGGCGGCGCACCACCACGGTGACCAATCCCGCCGGTCTGACGACCCGCCAGCTCGATGTGGCGCGGTTGGTGGCCCGGGGGCTCACCAACGCCGAACTCGCCCAGCAGCTCTACATCTCGACCCGCACGGCCGACCACCACGTGTCGGCGGTCCTCGCCAAGCTGGGTCTGGAGACGCGACGCGACGTGGTCAGGCAGGCGACGGACCTCGGCCTCGTCTGAGCCCACCTCCGCGCACCACACCGCTCGCCGCGGCTGCGAGTTCGCGTTCGGCAGCGGGCCTCACGTATGCTTTCTCCTCGGTTGACATTGGCCATGCTTCCGGCATGCCCGCGAACGGGTCAGGTCAGCCACCCGGAACCCATCGCCCCCGCGATGAGTTCCGTAGGGCAGTGGCTCAATTGGTAGAGCTCCGGTCTCCAAAACCGGCGGTTGGGGGTTCGAGTCCCTCCTGCCCTGCGTAGCAGAACCTGTGACCGGACCCGGTCACGGCATACATGAGTGAAAGCAGAGGCATCGTGACGGACGTGAGCGCGGACACCCGCGGCTCTGGTCGCACCGGCCGCAAGAGTGACAAGGGCGGCAACCCGATTTCGAGGTTCTTCCGCTCGATGTCCCTCTTCGTCAGCCAGATCCTCGACGAGCTTCGCAAGGTCGTCCGACCGACGCGGTCCGAACTGGTCAACTACACGATCGTCGTGATCGTGTTCGTGACGTTCGTGATGGCCTTGGTCGCGACCGTGGACTTCGGCTTCACCAAGCTCGTGCTGTGGGTCTTCGGCGGCTGACCGCCGCCCTACCGCAGACACCCCGGGGTCACCCGGCGAATACCAGAAGGAAGTAGGTCATCAGCGTGTCCGACCAGTGGACCACCGACAACGCCGAGCCCGAGACCGATGAGGTCGCGGCTGATGGTGCTGCCGCAGAGGACGCCGCCCCCCAGCCCGAGGTGGAGGTCGAGCGCGACGAGACCGACGAGGCCGAGATCGAGGCCCACCAGCCGCAGGTGTCGACCCTCACGTTCTCCGAGGACTCAGCCTCGGACGACGACGCCACAGACGCCACCGACGCCACCGAGGACGACTCGGCTGACGACTCCGACGCGACGACCGAGGACGACGTCGACGCCCCGCCGGCCGACCCCGTGCAGGAGTTCAAGGACGCCCTCGCCGCCAAGTTCGGCGACTGGTACGTCGTGCACTCCTACGCCGGCTACGAGAACCGCGTGAAGGCCAACCTCGAGAACCGCACGACCTCGCTCAACATGGAGGACTTCATCTTCGAGGCCGAGGTGCCCATGGAAGAGGTCACCGAGATCAAGAACGGCCAGAAGAAGCTCGTGCGCCGCGTCCGGATGCCCGGATACGTGCTGGTCCGGATGGACCTCACCGACGAGTCGTGGGGCGCCGTGCGCCACACGCCCGGCGTCACCGGCTTCGTCGGCAACGCCCACCAGCCGGTGCCGCTCAGCCTCGACGAGGTCTTCACCATGCTCGCTCCGGCCGACCTGGAGAGCCCGGCGACTGCCGGCGCCGCCGGGGGTGGCTCGGGCAAGGCCAAGGAGGTCGCGGTCGTCGACTTCGAGGTCGGCGAGTCCGTCACCGTCATGGAGGGGCCCTTCGAGACCCTTCCCGCCACGATCTCCGAGATCAACCCCGACACCCAGAAGCTCAAGGTGCTCGTCTCCATCTTCGGCCGGGAAACCCCGGTCGAGCTGTCGTTCAACCAGGTCGCCAAGATCTGACCGCACGACAGCACCTGTTCCCGGCATCCCGGGCGCATGCAACCGGGTCATCGCCCACGGCGTAGGCCCACCTCAACAGAAGGAACACAGCAATGCCTCCCAAGAGCAAGAAGATCTCCGGCTTCATCAAGCTGCAGATCCAGGCCGGTGCGGCCACCCCCGCCCCGCCCGTCGGCCCGGCCCTCGGCCAGCACGGCGTCAACATCATGGAGTTCGTCAAGGCCTACAACGCTGCGACCGAGTCCCAGCGCGGCAACGTCATCCCCGTGGAGATCACGGTCTACGAAGACCGTTCCTTCACCTTCATCACCAAGACGCCGCCCGCCGCCGAGCTGATCAAGAAGGCCGCTGGGGTGCCCAAGGGCTCCGGCGAGCCGCACAAGACCAAGGTTGCCAAGCTGTCGGCCGACCAGGTCCGCGCCATCGCCGAGCAGAAGATGGAAGACCTCAACGCCAACGACATCAACCAGGCGATGAAGATCATCGCCGGCACCGCCCGCAGCATGGGCATCGACACCACCCTCTGATTCACCAGCTCACGTGAGCTGCCCGGTATGCCGCCCACGCGGCATACCGGGGAACGTGGCAGGACCGCGCTGGTCCGAACTGACCACAACTCCACCGAAACACCTGACACAGGAGCAGAAATGAAGCGCAGCAAGGCTTACCGCGAGGCGGCCGACAAGATCGACGTCGCCAAGAGCTACGCCCCCCTCGAGGCCGTCCGCCTCGCCAAGGCGTCCGCCAAGGCCAAGTACGACGAGACGGTCGAGGTCGCGATGCGTCTCGGCGTCGACCCCCGCAAGGCCGACCAGATGGTCCGTGGCACCGTCAACCTGCCGCACGGCACGGGCAAGACCGCCCGCGTCCTCGTGTTCGCCAACGGCGACAAGGCCGAGGCCGCCCGTGAGGCCGGCGCCGACTTCGTCGGCTCCGACGAGCTGCTCGAGAAGGTTGCCGGCGGCTGGCTCGACTTCGACTCGGTCGTCGCGACGCCGGACATGATGGGCAAGGTCGGTCGTCTCGGCAAGGTCCTGGGCCCGCGTGGTCTCATGCCCAACCCGAAGACCGGCACGGTCACCATGGACACGGCCAAGGCCGTGACCGACATCAAGGGCGGCAAGATCGAGTTCCGCGTCGACAAGCACGCGAACCTCCACTTCATCATCGGCAAGGCCTCCTTCGACGAGAAGTCGCTGGTCGAGAACTACGCGACCGCGCTCGACGAGATCCTGCGTCTGAAGCCGTCCTCCTCCAAGGGTCGCTACATCGAGAAGGCGACCCTGTCGACCTCGATGGGCCCCGGCATCCCGCTCGACTACACCCGCACCCGCAACCTGCTGGTCGAGGACGAGGCCACCGCCTGAGTCCCCGTCCGGCCGCAGTCCTTGCCGAGAGCCCGCCACCCACCCCGGGAGGCGGGCTCTCGTCTGCCCGAATCCCCGCGCCCGGCGAGGCCCACGAGGTAGTTTGGGCGGCAGCCGCGGGGGACGTGCCCCGCGTGCCCGTCCTGGGGGATTCTTGTGAAGACCATCTCGTGCACCGCCCTCGCCCTTGCCGCGACCCTGGCGCTCGGCGCCTGCGGCAGCGACACGCCTGCCACGGTGTCGAACGCGGGCCCGACGGCGTCGACCAGCGCGACCAGCTCGACCACGTCGTCGAGCTCCGCCTCCGCCGCCGGACTGGCTGTCGGCACCACGGTCGACGGGAGTGACCTCGGTACCCGCATGCTGGCGGCGATGGTGAAGGCCGGGTCCGGCACGATGGCCATGACGGTCGGCGCCGGGGGCACGGCCACGGGCTCCTTCACCATGACGAAGGGCACGATGCGCCAGCGAATGGTCATGGCGATCGAGGGTGTCAACCTGGAGATCGTGTCGATCGACGGCGTGCTCTACATCAAGGGCCTCCCCGGCTCGACCAAGCCCTGGGTCAAGATCGACCCCAAGGCCAAGGACCCGTCCAGCCAGCTGTTCTCCGGGATGCTCGGCGAGATGGGCAACCCCCGCCAGTTCGCCGACGCGATGGTCGGCGCGAAGGCCACGGTCGTGAGCTCGTCGGCCACCGAGACGACCTACGAGGTGGCCGTCGACCCGGCCAAGATCCTCGGCGAAGCCGGCCAGGGCGCGGTGCCGTCGATGGCCCCGGTCACGACGCGCTACGTCCTCGATGCCCAGGACCGGCCCGTCTCGATGACCGTCGAGGTCGAGGGTCAGGAGGTCGGCGGCACGTTCGGCGACTGGGGCAAGCCGGTCGCCATCACCGCACCACCCGCCAGCCAGGTGGGCACCTTCCAGATCCCGTGAGCCGACGCGTCGTCCTCGCAGCGCCCGGGGGCGCCGATGGAGCGCGATTTGGCCGGGGGCCCACCCACCCGTACTCTGGACCCTGACCAAAGACCGCTCGGTTGTCGCGTGCCACCGCAATAGGCAGCACGTGACCGAAGGTTCCACTCCGGTGGGCGTCCAGCGCAGGCCACGATTCACCCGCAGTACATGCTCCCAGAGCCTGTCCGCGTGCGAGCCCCGTGCCCTGTGCATGGGGCTCTTCCCATGTGGCCTCCAGCTCCGGACGGTCGAACACACGGAAGGGAGGCCCCATGGCCAAGGCTGACAAGGCTGCCGCCATCGCCGAGCTGTCGGACAAGTTCCGCAACTCCGGCGCGGCCGTGCTGACCGAGTACCGCGGACTGACGGTGAAGCAGATCACCGATCTTCGCAACTCGCTGCGCGGAAACGCCACCTTCGCCGTCGTGAAGAACACGCTCACCGAGCTTGCTGCCAAGGACGCCGGCGTCACCGCGTTCGACGGCCAGCTCGTGGGACCGTCCGCCATCGCGTTCGTCGATGGTGACCCGGTCGAGGCCGCAAAGGGCCTGCGTGACTTCGCCAAGGCGAACCCCCTCCTCGTGATCAAGGGCGGCGTCCTCGACGGCAAGGCCCTGACTCCCGCGGAGATCACGAAGCTTGCGGACCTCGAGTCCCGCGAGGTTCTCCTGGCCAAGCTGGCCGGTGCCCTTCAGGCGTCGCTCAGCCAGGCTGTCTACCTCTTCGCCGCACCGCTGTCGCAGACCGCTCGGGTCGTCGACGCACTGCGTGCCAAGGTCGAGGCCGAGGGTCCGGTGGCAGCTGCCGCCGCTCCCGCTGCCGAGGCCGAGGTTGACGACACCACCGCCGAGGCACCCGCAGTTGATGTTGCTGAGGAGACCCCCGCCGACGCCCCCGTGGCCGAGGCAACCGCAGACGTCGCCGAGGGTGGCGACGAGAGCTGAGTCCTCCGGGACCCGGCTCACACACCAAAACGCCACTCACGGCATACCAAGAATTAGAAAGGACGCCCATCATGGCGAAGCTCTCCACCGACGAGCTCCTTGAGGCTTTCAAGGAAATGACCCTCATCGAGCTCTCTGAGTTCGTGAAGCAGTTCGAGGACACCTTCAACGTCACCGCTGCCGCCCCCGTGGCCGTTGCTGCGGCCGGCGCCCCGGCCGGCGGCGGCGCCGCTGAGGTCGAGGAGCAGGACGAGTTCGACGTCGTCCTCGAGGCTGCTGGCGACAAGAAGATCCAGGTCATCAAGGAGGTCCGCGCGCTGACCTCCCTCGGCCTGAAGGAAGCCAAGGACCTCGTGGACGGCGCCCCCAAGCCCGTTCTCGAGAAGGTTGACAAGGCTGCGGCCGACAAGGCCAAGGAGGCCCTCGAGGCCGCCGGCGCCACCGTCACCCTCAAGTGACCTGAGCTTCCTCACGGAAGCAACGCACTGCGCAGAGCGGGCCCGACCACACGGTCGGGCCCGCTTTCGCGTCCCCGCGCCTCATCCCGGCGGGATGCCAGGAGCGGGGTATGCCGCGCGGCCGGCATCTCGGGGCACGCCCGGGAGGGGGCCGCACGGCATACCGGGCCGTAACTTCACCGTCCCCGCCTCGTTGAGCCATGCGAACCGGGGCCTGCCTCAATGGCGGGCGTGGACATTCACGACGAGGTGGAGCTGTGGGCGTTGAGATCAGGGTCGAAGGCCTGACCAAGCGATTTGGGTCGCAGGTGATCTGGAACGACGTCTCGCTGACCCTTCCCGCGGGGGAGATCTCCGTGATGCTGGGGCCGTCGGGTACCGGCAAGTCGGTCTTCCTCAAGACCCTGGTCGGCCTGCTCAAGCCCGACGCGGGCTCGATCTGGATCCAGGACCGCGACCTGACCCAGATGCGCGAACGCGAGCTGTACGAGGTCCGCAAGCTGTTCGGGGTGCTGTTCCAGGACGGCGCGCTGTTCGGCTCGATGAACCTCTACGACAACGTGGCGTTCCCCCTGCGCGAGCACACCAAGAAGTCCGAGTCGGACATCCGCAGCATCGTCCTCGAGAAGATGGACCTGGTCGGACTGACAGGCGCCGAGGCCAAGCTGCCCGGCGAGATCTCCGGTGGGATGCGCAAGCGCGCCGGTCTGGCCCGCGCGCTGGTGCTGGACCCCGAGATCCTGCTGATCGACGAGCCGGACTCCGGTCTGGACCCGGTCCGCACGTCCTACATCAACCAGCTGTTCATCGACCTCAACGCGCAGATCGACGCGACCTTCCTCATCGTCACCCACGACATCAACTCCACGCGGACCGTGCCCGACAACATCGGGCTGCTCTACCACCGTCACCTGGCGATGTTCGGGCCCCGCGAGATGCTGCTGAGCTCGGAGGAGCCGGTCGTGCGCCAGTTCCTCAACGCCCAGACCATCGGCCCGATCGGCATGTCCGAGGAGAAGGACGCCGACGAGCTGGCCTCCGAGATCGGCCAGGAGCTGCCCCCGCTGCCGCCCATCCCGCTCCAGCTCGGCACCAGCGACGGCACCCCCCGCCGCGGCGAGCGTCAGGCTGGGGACTGGTGCCGCGCGAACGGCATCACGCCGCCGCCCGGGTCGTTCCAGTCGCAGAACGCCGGAGTGCCCGGTGTCCGCCACTCCGAGCCCATCCAGCCCACCGAGCCCAACCAGCCCAACCAGCCCACCGAGCCGCCGCGGGCTGCCGAGGCGGCGGTCTGAATGAGCAATCCAGCCATCGGTGCGCTGCGCCAGAGCGGGTCGCTCTTCGCGCTCGTCCTCGACGTCATGCGGTCGCTGCCGAAGCGACCGTTCCAGACCAAGGAGTTCATCCAGCAGTGCTGGTTCATCGCCTCGGTGACGATCGTCCCGACGGCCCTGGTCTCCATCCCCTTCGGTGCGGTCATCGCCCTCCAGCTCGGCACGCTGACCCGCCAGCTCGGCGCCCAGTCCTTCACCGGCGCCGCCTCGGTGCTCGCCGTCATCCGTGAGGCGTCGCCCATCGTCACCGCCCTCCTCATCGCCGGTGCCGGCGGGTCGGCGATCTGCGCAGACCTCGGCTCGCGCAAGATCCGCGAGGAGATCGACGCGATGGAGGTCCTCGGGATCAGCCCCATCGCGCGCCTTGTCGTCCCTCGGGTGCTCGCGGCCATGGTCGTGGCGCTCCTGCTCAACGGCCTCGTCTCGGTCGTCGGCGTCGCGGGTGGCTACTTCTTCAACGTCATCATCCAGGGCGGGACCCCTGGCGCCTACATCGCCTCGTTCACCGCGCTGGCCCAGCTGGCTGACCTGTGGACCAGCGAGATCAAGGCGCTCATCTTCGGCTTCATCGCCGCGGTCGTCGCCTCGTACAAGGGCCTCACGGCCGGCGGCGGTCCCAAGGGAGTCGGCGACGCCGTCAACCAGAGCGTGGTCATCACCTTCATGTTCCTGTTCGTCGTGAACTTCGTCGCCAGCGCCGTGTACTTCCAAGTCGTCCCCCAGAAGATCTGAAGGAGGTGCAGCCCCAGTGAGCAAAGTCCTTGACCTCGCGGGTCGACCCGTCGAGGCGCTCGACAGCCTCGGTGAGCAGATGCGGTTCTACGTCCGCTCGCTCGCCTGGAGCCCGCGCACCCTGCGCCGCTACAAGAAGGAGATCCTGCGCCTCCTCGCTGAGGTCTCCCTCGGCTCGGGAGCCCTGGCCGTCATCGCAGGCACCGTGGGGGTCATCGCCTTCCTCGCCTTCTTCACCGGCAGCCAGGTCGGCCTCCAGGGCTACTCCTCGCTCAACCAGCTCGGCACGGGCGCCCTCACCGGCTTCGTCTCGGCCTACCTCAACACCCGTGAGATCGCGCCGCTGGTGGCAGGCCTGGCGCTCGCCGCCACGGTCGGGTGTGGCTTCACCGCCCAGCTCGGCGCGATGCGCATCTCCGAGGAGGTCGACGCGCTCGAGGTCATGGGGATCCCGTCGCTGCCGTTCCTCGTCACGACCCGGATGATCGCGGGCTTCGTGGCCGTCGTCCCGCTCTACGTGCTCGGCCTGCTCTCGTCCTACGGCGCGACCCGGTTCATCGTCGTGCAGTACTTCGGGCAGTCGGCCGGCACCTACGACCACTACTTCCACCTGTTCCTGCCGCCGATCGACGTCCTGTTCTCGTTCCTCAAGGTGATGGTGTTCGCGGTCGTGATCATCCTCATCCACTGCTACTACGGCTACAACGCGTCCGGCGGTCCGGCCGGCGTGGGCGTGGCCGTCGGCAAGGCCGTGCGGACCTCCATCGTCGCCATCAACATCGTGGACTTCTTCTTCTCACTGGCGGTGTGGGGCGCCACGACCACCGTAAGGATCGCGGGCTGACGCATGGCTGAGACATCGAACGGCTTCATGTCGCGCCTGGGCAACCGTGCCTACGGGGTCGGCTTCATCGTGGTCGTGGGCCTGCTCATCGGTCTGTCGGTCGCCTCCTTCCAGAAACGGTTCACCCCCGTGGTGATGGTCAACCTGATGACCGACCGGATCGGGTCGCAGCTGCAGACGGCGTCCGACGTCAAGATCCGTGGGTTGATCGTCGGTGAGGTGCGCTCGATCGAGACCACCGGCAACGGCGCCACGCTCAAGCTGGCGCTGAAGCCGGAGATGGTCGACCTGATCCCGGCCAACGTGTCGGCGCGGCTGCTGCCCAAGACCTTGTTCGGTGAGCGGTACGTCGACCTGGTGACCCCGACTGACGGCGTGGTCGGGCGGCACATCGCCAAGGGCGACACCATCGGCCAGGACCGCACATCGGTGGCGATCGAGCTCGAGAAGGTCTTCGACGACCTGCTGCCGTTGCTGCGCACCGTGCAGCCGGAGAAGCTGGCCATGACGTTGAACGCCCTGGCGTCGGCGCTGGACGGGCGGGGAACCCGCCTCGGCCAGAACCTCGTCCTGGTCGACACCTACTTCAAGCAGATCAACCCCAAGCTGCCCGTGATCAAGGCGGACATCAGTGGGCTGGCCGACCTGGCGAGCACGTATGCCGTGGCGGCGCCGGATCTCGTGCGCGCGGCCACCGCGTTGATCACCACGAGCACGACGATCGTGGCCAAGAAGGACGAGCTGGCCGGCTTCCTGGCCGGGACGGCGGGTTTTGCCAACACGACGGCGGACTTCCTGGACGCCAACGGCCAGCGCATCATCCAGGTGGGTCGGGTGCAGCGACCGACGGTCGAGGTGCTCGCGAAGTACTCACCGCAGTACCCCTGTGTCGCCACCGCGATGGTCAACTGGCTGCCGCGGATCGACGAGGCCTGGCGGGACAAGACCTTCCACATCACCGTGGAGGTCACCCAGCAGCGCCCGGGCTACCACCCCGGCGAGGAACCACGCTGGGGCGAGCGCCGTGCGCCGAACTGCCAGGGGCTGCCCAATCGTGTTGGCACCCAGGCGAACCCGTGGAGGGGCAACCACTTCAACGACGGCACCAACCGCTCCGGCTCCGGGGCGGCCGGCAGCGCGCTGCCCTCGATGTTCTCGGGTCTGTCCGGGCAAGGCATCGCCGAGGCCGACTCAGGTCTGGCCGGCACCGAGCAGGAGCAGAACGTCGTGGCGGCCCTCCTCTCGCGCGACGGTCGCCCCTCGGCCATCACGACCCTCCTCGCRGGGCCGATGCTGCGTGGAACGGTGGTGAACCAGCGATGAACACCCGATCCAGCCTGGTGAAGTTCCTCGTCTTCGTGGTGGCGACCCTCCTCGCGACGGGCACCCTCGCGGCCACCATCTCCAACACCCAGTTCGGTGACAAGGCGACCTATCGCGGCATGTTCAACGACGTGACCGGCCTCGCTCCGGGTCAGGAAGTGCGGATCGCCGGAGTGCGCGTGGGTGAGGTGAGGTCGATCAAGGTGGCCAGCGACCGCGTGCACGCGGACGTCGAGTTCAACGTGCTGAAGACCAGCGTCCTCACGCAGGGGACCAAGGCCACCATCAAGTACCGCAACCTCATCGGTGAGCGCTACATCGCGCTCACCCAGGACGTCGGCAGTGCCACGCCGCTGAAGGACGGGGCCACGATCGGACTGGACCACACCCAGTCCGCGCTGGACCTCACGGTGCTGTTCAACGGCTTCAAGCCGTTGTTCGCCGCCCTGTCGCCCAAGGACGTCAACGAGCTGTCGGGCAACATCATCAGCGTCCTGCAGGGCGAGGGCGGCAACATCAACTCGCTGCTGTCCAAGACGGCCTCGTTGACCTCGACCCTCGCGGACCGCGACGAGGTCATCGGACGGACCATCTCCAACCTCAACGCGGTGCTCGGCACCGTGGACGCCCACGACTCCGCGCTCAAGCAGCTGATCGACCAGCTCCAGCGCTTCATCTCCGGCCTGGCCGCCGACCGCACGACGATCGGTGCCTCCTTGACCAACATCAACTCGCTGACGGCCGAGACGGCGGACCTGCTGAAGGTCACCCGCCCCGCGATCAAGGCGGACATCAGCAACCTGCGCGGGCTCGCCACCAACCTCAACAAGCCGTCCAACACCGCCGTGTTCGAGAAGTTCCTGTCGACCTCGCCGGGCAAGATCAACACGATCACGCGGACCGCGACCTACGGCTCCTGGTTCAACTTCTACATGTGCGACTTCAGCGGGACGATCGTCGTGCCGTCGCCGACCAAGGGCGCCCCGGCCATCAAGATCCCGGTCGACAAGCCGGCCGGGCTCTCCGCAGCGAGGTGCTCATGAGCATCCCCTTCCGCGAGCGCAACCCCGTCCCGATCGGCGCTGCCGGCCTGGCGTCCATCGCCCTGGTGCTGTTCCTCGCTTTCAACGTCCAGAGCATCCCGTTCATCGGGGGCGGCGACCACTACCGCGCGGCCTTCAGCGAGGCGGGTGGCCTGATCAAGGGCGACGACGTACGCATCGCCGGGGTCAAGGTGGGCAAGGTGGAGAAGGTCGACCTCGCGGGCAACCACGTGATCGTCGACTTCAAGGTCACCGAACCAGCAGCCTTCGGCACCCGCACCGGTGCCAGCGTGCGGATGAGGACGTTGCTGGGTTCGAAGTTCCTCGCCCTCGAGCCGGCCGGTGGCGGTCAGCTGAAGGAGGACAGCGAGATCCCGCTGGAGCGGACCGTCTCGTCCTACGACATCGTCAACGCGTTCACGGACCTCGCGACGACGTCCGAGGAGATCGACACCGACATGCTGGCGAAGTCGCTGACCACCCTCGCGACCGAGTTCAAGGACAGCCCGCCCGACGTCAAGGCGGCCCTGGACGGCCTCAGCAGGTTGTCCAACACCATCGCCTCACGCGACGACGAGCTGAAGCGGTTGCTCGCCTCGGCCAACAGCGTCTCGGGCACCGTCGCCGAACGCAACAAGGCCGTGGAGTCGATCATCAGGAACGCCGACCTCCTGATGGTCGAGCTCAACGCTCGTCGCGACGCCATCCACACGCTCTTCACCAACACCTCCGCGATGGCGCTGCAGATCACCGGGCTGGTCCGTGACAACCGCGCGGAGCTCAAGCCCGCCCTCGACCAGCTCACCAAGGTCCTCGCGGTGCTGCAGAAGCACGAGAAGGACCTCGGGGACACGATCGCCGCGATGGGCCCGTTCACGCGCCTGTTCGCCAACGTGCTCGGCAACGGCCGGTGGTTCGACACCTACATCCAGAACCTCACGACCCCCGTCTCCCCGGGAGGCAACTGATGAAGCGCCTGCCCGCTCTGCGGCTGCCTGCCCTGCGGCTGCCCTCGCTGCCCGCCACGCCCCGGCTCGGCCTGATCCCCAAGATCATCACCGCGCTCGTCGTGGTCGCCCTGGTCGCCGGCGCCTACGCCTTCTGGCCCCGGCAGGACAGCATCCACGTGACCGGTGAGTTCAGCCGCGCCGTCGGCCTGTTCCCCGGGTCCGACGTGCGCATCCTCGGCGTCCAGGTCGGCAAGGTCACCGAGGTGACTCCCAAGGGCGACAAGGTCGAGGTCAAGTTCGAGTTCGACCACAAGTACAAGGTGCCGGCGGACGCCAAGGCCGCGGTCGTGGCCCCCTCCCTGGTGAGCGACCGCTACGTGCAGCTGCTCCCGGCATACACCGCAGGTCCGGTCATGAAGGACAACGCCCAGATCGGTCTGGACCGCACCGCGGTCCCCGTCGAGCTGGACCGCATCTCCTCGAGCCTGGACGACCTGCTCGTGGCCCTCGGCCCGACCGGTGCCAACAAGGACGGCGCCTTCGCCGACGTGCTCGACACCGGTGCCAAGAACCTCGGTGGCCAGGGCCAGAAGCTGCACGACACCAACCGCGACCTCAGCCTGGCGCTCGAGGCCCTGTCCGGTGGTCGCAACGACCTGTTCGGCACCGTGAAGAACCTCCAGACCTTCACGACCATGCTCGCCACCAACGACAGCCAGGTGCGCCGGCTCAACAGCGACCTCGCCAGCGTCTCGCAGCAGCTCGACGGGGAGCGAGACGACCTCGCCGCAGCCCTCAAGAACCTCGCGGTCGCGTTGAGCGAGGTCAGCTCGTTCGTCCACGACAACCGGGCGGGCCTGACCACCAACCTCAAGCAGCTCGCGTCGGTGACCGGCACGGTGGCGCAGCAACGGGACGCCCTCGCCGAGACCCTCACCAACGCGCCGGTGGCGATCAGCAATCTCCAGAACGCCTACAACCCCGACACGGGCACGCTCGACACCCGGGCCAACGTCAACGAGAACCTCACCCTGCAGAACATGCTGTGCTCCCTCATCGTCCAGGGCGGTCAGCCGGACTCGTTGTGCAAGACCGTCAGCGGGGCGCTCAAGCCGATCCAGGCGCTGCTCGACCAGCTCGAAGGACAAGGCGTGAAGCTGCCAGTCGACCTCCTGTCCGCGCTGCCCCAGTCGCAGGCCGCCACGTCGCCGACGGGCTCCTCGACCGCGACCACCAAGCCCGGCGAGGGCGGGACCGTCGTGAAGATGCGCGGTGCCGACCCGACCCTGGGCGGCCTCCTGGGAGGGTCCCGATGAACGGCCACCAGAAACTCACCACCAAGCCACTCACCACCGAGCCACAGACCACGGGTATGCCGCGTGGCCGGCGCCTCCTGTCCGGCCTCGTCGTGGGCGCAGTGGTCCTCGGGGTCTCCGGCTGCCAGGGCGCGTTCGACCTGCCGCTGCCCGGCGGTGCGGCGAACCGCGGTGACATCTTCCGCGTGACGGCCGAGTTCGCCGACGTCCTGGACCTCGTCCCGCAGTCGTCGGTCAAGGTCGACCAGGTGACGGTGGGTTCGGTCGAGAAGATCGAGCTCAACGGCTGGACGGCCAGGGTGACGCTGCGCCTGCCGAAGAACGTCAAGCTGCCTGACAACGCCGTGGCGGAGCTCAAGCAGACCTCCCTGCTGGGCGAGAAGTACGTCCAGCTGTCCGCACCGAGCGGCGCGGCCGCCGAGGGTCGGCTCGGCGACGGCGACAACATCCCCCTCGCCCGCACCGGCCGCAACCCCGAGGTCGAGGAGGTGCTCAGCGCGATGTCGCTGCTGCTCAACGGTGGTGGTGTCGCCCAGCTCAAGATCATCGAGACCGAGCTCAACAACGCGGCGCGGGGCAACCAGGCGCAGATCAAGGACGTCATCAAGCAGCTCGACACCTTCATCGGCGGGCTGGACAGCCAGAAGTCGGAGATCGTCCGCGCCATCGACAACATCGACGCGCTCGCCGGCAAGCTGGCGGCCCAGAAGGACGACATCGCCAAGGCCCTCGAGGCGCTGCCCGCCGGCCTCAAGGTGCTCGCGGACCAGCGGCAGCAGCTCGTGCAGATGCTCCAGGCGCTCAGCCGGCTCGGCGCGGTCGGCACCCAGGTCATCCAGCAGAGCAAGGCCGACACCGCCGCCAACCTCAAGGCCCTCGCCCCCATCCTGGCGCAGCTCACCAAGGCCGGGGACAACCTGCCGAAGTCGCTGCAGCTGCTGCTGACCTACCCCTTCTCGGACGCGACGACCGGGGCTATGAAGGGCGACTACACCAACATGTCCGCCGACCTGGACCTCAACTTCGCGAACCTCGCCGGCAACCTGGGGCTCCCGACGACTCCGCCCACCGGCGGCCCGACGGGCACTCCCACCGGCCTGCCCAGCCTGCCGCTGCCGACGCCCTCGGTCAGTGTCCCGGGCGTGCCGATCACCCCGGGCGGCAGCTCCACCTCGGGCGCGTGCGTCCCCGGCGTCATCTGCGTCGGTGCCCGCGACCAGCAGTCCGGCTCGTCGGGCTCTGACGACTCGTGGCGCTCGCTCTACGGAGGTGCGGCATGATCCGCCGCTCGGTCAAGGTCCAGCTCCTCGCGTTCCTGCTCATCACCCTCGTCACCGTCTCGGTGCTCTCGGCCCGCTACGTCGGGCTCTACGACCGCGTCGCCGGCGGGCAGTACCACGTCTCGGCCGACTTCGAGCAGTCCGGCGGCATCTTCGTCGGCTCCGAGGTCACCTACCGCGGCGTCACCGTGGGGCGGGTCGACAACCTGAGGCTGTCCAAGGACGGCGTGGTCGTCGACGCGAAGATCCAACGGGGAGTAGTGATTCCGAAGGACACGAAGGTGGTCGTCGAGAACCGCTCCGCGGTCGGCGAGCAGTACCTCGACTTCCAGCCGCGCAGCGACAAGGGCGCCTCGCTGAAGAACGGCGACACGATCGCGCGCAAGGACACGGCCTTCCCGCTGCGCGTCGACACGCTCCTCCTCGACCTCGACCAGACGGTCAACTCGGTCGACAAGCAGGACCTGCGCACCGTCGTCGACGAGCTCGGCAAGGGGTTCGCCGACGGGGGAGAGGACCTCCAGCGACTGATCGACAGCGGCGACGAGCTGACCAGGTCGGCCACCGAGGCGCTGCCCGAGACGATCAAGCTGATCGACGACGGTCGCATCGTGCTCGACACCCAGCGCGACACCTCCGGGGAGATCAAGGTCTTCGCCAAGAACTTCGCCGACCTGTCCGAGACCCTGAAGGCGTCCGACGGCGACCTGCGGCTGATCCTCGACCGCGGCGTCATCGCGTCCAAGGAGCTCGAGACGCTGATCCGGGACAACCAGGGCAGCCTCGCGGCGCTGCTGGCCAACCTGATCACCGTCGGCCAGGTGACCACGGCCCGGGTCGACGGGATCCAGCAGCTCCTCGTGACCTACCCCGACGTCGTCGCCGGCGGCTTCACGGTCGTCCCCGGCGACGGCACCGCCCACTTCGGGCTGGCCATGGCGCACGACCCGCCGGTCTGCACGCAGGGCTACCAGGGCACCGCCCGTCGCTCGCCGGCCCAGACCAGCAACGCCAGGGCGAACACGGCGGCCCGGTGCACGGCCCCCCGCGGGTCGGCCACCAGCGTGCGCGGCGCCCAGAACGCTCCGGGACCGAACTCGGGCACGAACTCCACCGTGCCGTTCGCTTTCGGCGACCAACCCGTATCCCCGGGCATGGCTGCCTCGTTGGGCATGACAACACCACAGGTATCGGTGCCACTTCCTCCGTCCGGAGGTGAGAGCGGCGAGGCCTCGTGGTTGTGGATCATGAAGGAGGCTGCTCGATGAGCACCATCACCACCCACGCCGGGAGGGCGGTGGAGGCAGACGAAGGCGTGTCGCACCCCGACCCGCTCGCTGCCGACACAGATCACCAGACGACCCGTGACCGGGCCAGGTCACTGCGCATCACCCCCACCATGGTGTGGGTCGTGGTCGCCATCGCGCTCGTCGCGAGCCTCGCCCTCGGGGCCACCCGCGGACGCGACTGGTATGCCGCGCGGCAGACCGAGGCGGCCAACGCGGCCGCCGTGGCGGCTGCCAAGCAGCTGGCCATCAACTTCGTCACGGTCGACTACACCAAGGTCGACGCGGACATGGCCCGGGTGAAGGCCGGGGCCACCGGGGACTTCCTCAAGAGCTACTCGACCTCGGCCGACCAGCTCAGCAAGGTCCTCGTCGCCAACAAGACGGTCTCCTCGGTGCAGCGCACCGAGGCCGCCCTGGTCTCCGGTGACGAGGACTCCGCCGTCGCGCTCGTGGGCGTGGTCGCCCCGACCAGGAACACCGCCGTTCCGAACGGCGAGACCAAGACCTACCGGATGCGGCTCGACCTGCGCCTGGTCGGCGACGAGTGGAAGGTGGAGAACCTTGAGTTCGTCGGTTGAGACAAAGGTGAAGCCCCGTCCCCGGGTGGCTGGTGAGCGCTCTCGTGCGCGCACCACCCCGCTGCCCCGCGACAACCAGGTGGTCGCACCCACCACCGAACCGGCCGAGCGACTGCGCTCGCTGCGAAGCCGCCTCCGGCTCCCCAGCCTGCCCACGCGGCATACCTCGACGTCCGCAGCTGCCACTGGCGGCCGGCGACGCTGGATCGCGCCGCTCGCGGCCCTCGTCGCCGTGCTGGCGGTGCTCGGGACGGTCGTGGGCGTCAGCCTGCACGACTCGAGCGCCCAGGCGGCGACGAACCGGGCAGCCGCCAGCCAGGCCCGCACGTCCATCGAGCAGATGCTCAGCTACAACTACAAGACGATCGACGCCCAGGCGGCGCAGATCGAGGGCCTGCTCACCGGGTCGTTCAAGGGCGAGTTCACGGCCGCGATGGACAAGGACATCAAGCCGCTCGCGGTCAAGAACCAGACCGTCGTGCAGGCCAAGGTGTCCGACGTCGGGGTGATGAGCTCCTCGCCCACGACCGTCACCGTGCTGGCGTTCGTCAACCAGGCCCGCATCGGCACCGACCAGCAGGACCCCGTGGTCGACCAGAACCGCGTCATCGCGACGATGTCCAAGGTCGGCGACCGCTGGCTGATCAGCAAGGTCGCGGCCTTCTAGGGCCCTTCCAGCGGCGTTCCAGCGGCCTTCCAGCGGCTCCGCGATGTATGGCGACGACGCCTCGCGGATCGTGCCTGACCTGCGGCGATGCATCCCCTGTTCGGGTGCGTCGCCGCAGGTCGTTCGGCGCCACACGGGGCGAATGTCTTGACGTGGGGGGTTTCGCGCGTCATTCTCGTCTGCGTCGGATCAGCCCGCGGCTTGTGGCCCGGGCCTGACCCCCGTCAACGGTCGTGGCGCGAGCCCGCTGGACACGGTTGGACGAGGCTGCCCTCTTTCGTGTATGCTCTTCCTTTGCGCTGCCCTCTTTCTTCGATCCCGCCTCAGACCTCAGCCTTTCGTCGTGCCCTGCGGCACGAATTCGTGGCCCTGTCTCCTGCGTGGTCGTACCGGCGGTCGGCGCTGCACCGGTTTCGAACCATCAGATTTAAGACAAGGCCCGTGGAAGGACCCCTCCTTGGCTGCCTCGCGCAACGCGACTCAGACTGTGTCCACCGCACGGACGGTTTCAGGCCGTCTGTCGTTCGCAAAGATCCGCGAACCCCTCGAGGTCCCCGACCTCCTGGCGCTGCAAACGGAAAGCTTCGACTGGTTGCTCGGTAACGAGCGCTGGCAAGCCCGCGTTGCAGAGGCCAAGGCCGCTGGCCGCGGGGATGTGCCGGATCGCTCCGGCCTCGAGGAGATCTTCGAGGAGATCTCCCCGATCGAGGACTTCAGCGGCTCCATGTCGCTGTCGTTCCGCGACCACCGCTTCGAGGAGGTCAAGTACTCCATCGAGGACTGCAAGGAGCGCGACCAGACCTACTCCGCGCCCCTGTTCGTCACCGCGGAGTTCATGAACACCACGACTGGCGAGATCAAGAGCCAGACGGTCTTCATGGGTGACTTCCCGCTCATGACCGAGCGCGGCACCTTCGTGATCAACGGCACCGAGCGTGTCGTCGTCTCGCAGCTGGTCCGCAGCCCGGGCGTCTACTTCGAGCGCACGCCGGACAAGACGTCCGACAAGGACATCTACACCGCCAAGGTCATCCCGAGCCGCGGTGCCTGGCTGGAGTTCGAGATCGACAAGCGCGACATGGTGGGCGTCCGCGTCGACCGCAAGCGCAAGCAGTCGGTCACCGTCCTCCTCAAGGCCCTGGGCATGACCGAGGCCGACATCCTCGAGGAGTTCGGCGAGTTCGAGTCGATGCGCCTCACCCTGGAGAAGGACCACACGGCCGGCCAGGACGACGCGCTGCTCGACATCTACCGCAAGCTGCGCCCGGGCGAACCGCCGACCCGCGAGGCTGCCCAGACCCTGCTGGACAACCTCTACTTCAACCCCAAGCGCTACGACCTGGCCAAGGTCGGCCGCTACAAGATCGACCGCAAGCTCGGCGTCGCCGCCGAGCTCAGCGCCTCGGTGCTGTCGGTCGACGACATCGTCGCGACCATCAAGTACATCGTCTCGCTGCACGCCGGTGAGTCGACGCTCGCCGGCAAGAACGGCGACGAGGTGCCGGTCGAGGTCGACGACATCGACCACTTCGGCAACCGTCGCCTGCGCAACGTGGGCGAGCTCATCCAGAACCAGGTCCGCACCGGGCTGTCCCGCATGGAGCGCGTCRTCCGCGAGCGCATGACCACGCAGGACGTCGAGGCGATCACCCCGCAGACCCTGATCAACATCCGCCCCGTGGTGGCGTCGATCAAGGAGTTCTTCGGCACCTCCCAGCTGTCGCAGTTCATGGACCAGAACAACCCGCTCGCGGGCCTGACGCACAAGCGGCGTCTGTCGGCCCTCGGCCCGGGTGGTCTGTCTCGTGACCGCGCCGGCATGGAGGTCCGTGACGTCCACCCGTCGCACTACGGCCGCATGTGCCCGATCGAGACCCCTGAGGGCCCGAACATCGGCCTGATCGGCTCGCTCGCCTCCTACGGACGGATCAACCCGTTCGGCTTCATCGAGACGCCCTACCGCAAGGTCGTCAAGGGCAAGGTCACCGACAAGGTGGACTACCTGTCCGCCGACGAGGAGGACCGCCACGTCATCGCGCAGGCCAACGCCGTCATCAACGCCGAGGGCCTGTTCACCGAGGACCGCGTCCTGGTGCGCACCAAGGGTGGCGAGATCGACTACATCCCCGGTGCCGACGTCGACTACATGGACGTCTCCCCGCGCCAGATGGTGTCGGCCGCGACCGCGCTGATCCCGTTCCTCGAGCACGACGACGCCAACCGTGCGCTCATGGGTTCCAACATGCAGCGTCAGGCGGTGCCCTTGGTCAAGTCCGAGGCGCCGCTGGTCGGCACCGGCATGGAGTACCGCGCCGCCCTCGACTCGGGCGACGTCGTCCGGGCCGAGACCGCTGGGGTGGTCACCGAGGTGTCCGCCGACCTCGTCACCGTTGCCGGTGACGACGGCTCGACGCGCACCTACCGGATCGCCAAGTTCGCGCGCTCCAACCAGGGCACGTCCTACAACCAGGTCGTCGTCGTCAACGAGGGCGACCGGGTCGAGACCGGTGGCGTCATCGCCGACGGTCCCGCGACCGACGGTGGCGAGATGGCGCTGGGCCGCAACCTGCTCGTGGCGTTCATGCCGTGGGAGGGCCACAACTACGAGGACGCGATCATCCTCAGCCAGCGCCTGGTGCAGGACGACGTCCTCTCCTCGATCCACATCGAGGAGCACGAGGTCGACGCCCGTGACACCAAGCTCGGGCCGGAGGAGATCACGCGGGACATCCCGAACGTCTCCGAGGAGGTCCTGGCCGACCTCGACGAGCGCGGCATCATCCGCATCGGCGCCGAGGTCCGCGACGGCGACCTGCTCGTCGGCAAGGTCACGCCCAAGGGTGAGACCGAGCTGACGCCGGAGGAGCGCCTGCTGCGCGCCATCTTCGGTGAGAAGGCTCGCGAGGTCCGCGACACGTCGCTCAAGGTGCCCCACGGCGAGACCGGCACGGTCATCGGCGTCAAGGTGTTCGACAAGGACGAAGGCGACGACCTGCCCCCGGGCGTCAACCAGCTCGTCCGCGTCTACGTCGCCAACAAGCGCAAGATCACCGATGGTGACAAGCTCGCCGGCCGTCACGGCAACAAGGGCGTCATCTCCAAGATCCTGCCCGTCGAGGACATGCCGTTCCTCGAGGACGGCACCCCCGTGGATGTCGTGCTCAACCCGCTCGGTGTCCCCGGTCGTATGAACGTCGGTCAGATCCTCGAGCTGCACCTCGGCTGGGCCGCCTCCCGCGGTTGGGAGATCGCGGGCAACCCCGACTGGGCCAAGCTCATCCCCGAGGACGCCCGTTCGGCCCCGGCCGGCACGCGTGTCGCCTCGCCGGTGTTCGACGGTGTGCGTGAGGACGAGATCGTGGGTCTGCTCGACTCCACGACCAAGACCCGCGACGACGTGCGGCTCATCGACGGCTCCGGCAAGTCCCGGCTCTTCGACGGTCGCTCCGGCGAGCCGTTCCCCGAGCCGGTGTCCGTGGGCTACATGTACATCCTCAAGCTGCACCACCTCGTGGACGACAAGATCCACGCCCGCAGCACCGGCCCCTACAGCATGATCACGCAGCAGCCGCTGGGTGGTAAGGCTCAGTTCGGTGGCCAGCGCTTCGGTGAGATGGAGGTGTGGGCACTCGAGGCCTACGGCGCCGCCTACGCGCTGCAGGAGCTGCTCACGATCAAGTCCGACGACGTCCAGGGCCGCGTGAAGGTCTACGAGGCGATCGTCAAGGGCGACAACATCCCGGAGCCCGGCATCCCCGAGTCCTTCAAGGTGCTCATCAAGGAGATGCAGTCGCTGTGCCTGAACGTCGAGGTGCTCAACAGCGAGGGCACCTCCATCGAGCTGAAGGAGTCCGACGAGGACGTCTTCCGCGCGGCGGAGGAGCTCGGCATCGACCTGTCCCGGCGCGAGCCCAGTTCGGTCGAAGAGGTCTGACGGTATGCCGCGTGCTCACCGCCACGGTGACCACGCGGCATACCTCCCCTCCTCACGACCACACCCCAGATTTAGCTAGACGGAAGAAGGAACCACGTGCTCGACGTCAACTTCTTTGACGAACTGCGCATCGGCCTGGCCACTGCTGACGACATCCGTCAGTGGAGCCACGGCGAGGTGAAGAAGCCCGAGACGATCAACTACCGCACGCTCAAGCCCGAGAAGGAGGGCCTGTTCTGCGAGCGCATCTTCGGCCCCACCCGGGACTGGGAGTGCAACTGCGGCAAGTACAAGCGGGTCCGCTTCAAGGGCATCATCTGTGAGCGCTGCGGCGTCGAGGTCACTCGCGCCAAGGTGCGTCGTGAGCGGATGGGCCACATCGAGCTCGCCGCCCCCGTCACCCACATCTGGTACTTCAAGGGCGTCCCGTCGCGTCTTGGCTACCTGCTCGACCTCGCCCCGAAGGACCTCGAGAAGGTCATCTACTTCGCGGCCTACATGATCACGTCGGTCGACGAGGAGCAGCGTCACAAGGACCTGCCCTCGCTCGAGGCGCAGATCGAGGTGGAGAAGAAGGAGTACCAGAACAAGCGGGACTCCGAGGTCGACACCCGCGCCAAGCGGCTCGAGTCCGACATCGCCGAGCTCGAGGCCGAAGGTGCCAAGGCTGACGCCCGCCGCAAGGTGCGCGAGTCCGCCGAGCGCGAGATGAACCAGATCCGCAAGCGCGCCGACATGCAGATCGAGCGCATCGAGCAGGTCTGGGACCGGTTCAAGAACCTCAAGGTCCAGGACCTCGAGGGCGACGAGATCCTCTACCGCGAGATGCGTGACCGCTTCGGTCTGTACTTCGAGGGTGGCATGGGCGCCGCGGCGATCCAGAAGCGCCTGCAGGACTTCGACCTCCAGGCCGAGTCCGAGCTGCTGCGCGAGATCATCGCCACCGGCAAGGGCCAGAAGAAGACCCGTGCCCTCAAGCGGCTCAAGGTCGTCACCGCTTTCCAGGCGACGACGAACAAGCCGTCCGGCATGGTCCTCGACGCCGTCCCGGTCATCCCGCCGGACCTGCGCCCGATGGTGCAGCTCGACGGTGGCCGCTTCGCGACCTCTGACCTCAACGACCTCTACCGTCGCGTGATCAACCGCAACAACCGACTCAAGCGTCTGCTCGACCTCGGTGCGCCGGAGATCATCGTCAACAACGAGAAGCGGATGCTCCAGGAGGCTGTGGACAGCCTCTTCGACAACGGCCGTCGTGGTCGCCCTGTCACGGGCCCCGGCAACCGCCCGCTCAAGTCGCTGTCCGACATGCTCAAGGGCAAGCAGGGACGGTTCCGCCAGAACCTGCTCGGCAAGCGCGTCGACTACTCCGGCCGTTCGGTCATCGTGGTCGGCCCGCAGCTCAAGCTGCACCAGTGCGGCCTGCCCAAGCAGATGGCGCTCGAGCTGTTCAAGCCGTTCGTGATGAAGCGCCTGGTCGACCTCGACCACGCGCAGAACATCAAGTCGGCCAAGCGCATGGTCGAGCGCGCCCGTCCGGTCGTGTGGGACGTCCTCGAAGAGGTCATCACCGAGCACCCCGTGCTGCTCAACCGCGCGCCCACCCTGCACCGCCTCG
Source organism: Pedococcus sp. P2_E5 (assembly GCF_056403895.1). Lineage (NCBI taxonomy): Bacteria > Bacillati > Actinomycetota > Actinomycetes > Micrococcales > Intrasporangiaceae > Pedococcus > Pedococcus sp. P2_E5. Next base: position 2,399 of record NZ_JBFUEP010000033.1, on the reverse strand, counting down.
GCATCCAGGCCTTCGAGCCGCAGCTCGTCGAGGGCAAGGCCATCCAGATCCACCCGCTCGTCTGCTCGGCCTTCAACGCCGACTTCGACGGTGACCAGATGGCTGTGCACGTGCCGCTGAGCACGGAGGCGCAGGCCGAGGCCCGCATCCTCATGCTCTCGAGCAACAACATCCTCAAGCCGGCCGACGGCCGTCCGGTGACCATGCCCACCCAGGACATGATCATCGGGCTGTACCACCTCACCTCCGAGGTGGAGAACGGCAAGGGCTCCGGCCGTGCGTTCTCGTCGGTCTCCGAGGCCCGGATGGCGTTCGACGCCGGCGAGCTCGAGCTCGGCAGCATCGTCAAGATCCGCCTGCTCGACGTCGTGCCGATCCCCGGCACGGAGCTCGCCGAGGGTGTCGAGGTGAACGAGCAGGGCCAGGTGGCCTCGCTCACGGTCGAGACCAGCCTCGGTCGCGCGCTGTTCAACCAGACGCTGCCGGTGGACTACCCGTTCGTGGACGCGGTCGTCGACAAAAAGCGTCTGTCGACCATCGTCAACGACCTGGCCGAGCGCTACACCAAGGTGCAGGTTGCTGCCAGCCTCGACGCGCTCAAGGAGTACGGCTTCCACTGGGCGACCCGCTCGGGCACCACGGTGGCCATCTCCGACGTCGTGACCCCGCCGCGCAAGCTCGAGATCCTCGAGGGCTACGAGGTCAAGGCCACCAAGGTCCAGGTGCAGTACGAGCGTGGTCTGATCACCGACGACGAGCGCCGCCAGGAGCTCATCGAGATCTGGACCCAGGCCACCAACGAGGTCGCCAAGGAGATGGAGGCCAACCTCCCGAAGACCAACACCATCTACAAGATGGTGTCCTCGGGTGCGCGTGGTAACTGGATGCAGCTGCGGCAGATCGCCGGTATGCGTGGTCTGGTGTCCAACCCGAAGGGCGACATCATCCCGCGACCGATCCGCGCGAACTTCCGCGAGGGCCTGTCCGTGCTCGAGTTCTTCATCTCCACGCACGGTTCCCGTAAGGGTCTTGCCGACACCGCGCTGCGTACCGCCGACTCGGGTTACCTGACCCGTCGTCTGGTGGACGTGTCGCAGGACGTCATCATCCGCGAGGACGACTGTGGGACCGAGCGTGGCCTGACCATGCCGATCGCGCAGAAGACCGCCTCCGGCGCGCTGGTCGAGCACGACGACGTCGAGACCTCGGTCTACGCTCGCACGCTCGCTGCCGACGTCGAGAAGGACGGTTCCGTCCTGGCCGAGGCCGGTATCGACCTCGGTGACGTGGTCATCGACGCGCTCGTCGCCGCTGGCGTCGAGCAGGTCAAGGTCCGCTCGGTGCTCACCTGTGAGTCCCACGTCGGCACCTGCGCCGCCTGCTACGGCCGGTCGCTCGCGACCGGCAAGCTCGTGGACATCGGCGAGGCCGTCGGCATCATCGCGGCCCAGTCCATCGGTGAGCCCGGCACCCAGCTGACGATGCGTACCTTCCACACCGGTGGTGTGGCTGGTGACGACATCACGCAGGGTCTGCCCCGTGTCGTGGAGCTGTTCGAGGCGCGCACCCCCAAGGGTGTCGCCCCGATCGCCGAGGCGTCCGGTCGGGTCTCCATCGAGGACACCGACAAGACCCGTCGCATCATGCTCACGCCGGACGACGGCTCCGAGGAGCACGCCTACCCGGTGAGCAAGCGCGCGCGTCTGCTGATCGCCGATGGCGACCATGTCGAGGTCGGGCACCGCATGACGCAGGGTTCGATCGACCCCAAGCAGGTCCTTCGCATCCTCGGCCCGCGGGCGGTCCAGATGCACCTCGTCGACGAGGTGCAGCACGTCTACCGCCAGCAGGGTGTGTCGATCCACGACAAGCACATCGAGGTCATCGTCCGCCAGATGCTGCGCCGGATCACGATCATCGAGTCCGCCGATGCCGACCTGCTCCCCGGTGAGCTGGCCGAGCGTGGTCGGTTCGAGACCGAGAACCGTCGCGTCGTCGCCGAAGGTGGCCGCCCGGCCTCGGGTCGCCCCGAGCTCATGGGTATCACCAAGGCGTCGCTGGCCACCGACTCCTGGCTCTCGGCCGCCTCCTTCCAGGAGACGACCCGCGTGCTGACCGAGGCCGCGATGAACGCCAAGTCGGACCCGCTGCTGGGTCTGAAGGAGAACGTCATCCTCGGAAAGCTCATCCCGGCCGGCACGGGTCTCCCGCGCTACCGGAACGTCAAGGTCGAGGCCACGGAAGAGGCCAAGGCAGCGATGTACTCGATGCCCAGCTACGAGTACGACTACCCGGTGTTCGGTCCCGGCTCCGGCGAGGCCATCCGCCTCGACGACGCCGAGCTCGGCCTGGACTGAGCCCTCGGCTCGACTCAGTGAACGACCCGAGGGGGTCGGCCC
>NZ_JBFUEP010000032.1:0-53091 GCF_056403895.1 Pedococcus sp. P2_E5 | reverse complement strand
CACCCACAGCCCTCAACCCCCAGCCCCGGGTGAGGGCTCTCGCCCAGGGTTGTCGTCAGTGCGACGTGGGGCGCCAGACGACCAGCGCCTGAGACCGTTGCAGGCGGGGTCGCTGGCCCGCGCGCACGGCGATGACGTCACCGGTGGGGCCGACGGCGAAGACCCGCGAGGCGGGGCGGATCCCCGCAGCCAGGCGCGCCCGCTCCAGCTCGTCGGAGAGCTCGAGCACGCGGCCGCGCAACGCCGCCACCTGGTTCTCGAGCTCCAGGATCCGCTGGATGCCGGCGAGGCTCACGCCCTCTTCCTGCGACAGCCGCTGCACCTCGCGGAGCATGGCGACGTCACGACCGGAGTAGCGACGGCCGCCGCCGCGGGTCCGCGACGGACTGACCAGCCCGAGCCGGTCGTACTGGCGCAGCGTCTGGGCGTGCATGCCGGCCAACGTGGCCGCGACGGAGATCACGAAGATGGGGGCATCGTCGTCCGGGGAGAAGCCTCGCAGCTCTGTCATCGCGCCTCAGTCATCGCAGGTCACGCCCTCGCGTTCGCGAAGAGCTCGGCCCTGGGATCGAAGCCCTCATCCAGCGACTGCAGCGTCTCGACGGCGGTCTTCGCCTCGTCCGACAGTCGTTGCGGCACCACCACGGTGACGCGGACCATGAGGTCGCCCGGCTTGTCCTTCAGGGGCACGCCCCGCCCCTTGAGGCGCAGCACCCGGCCACTGGGGGTGCCAGGGGCCACCCGCACCTTGACGGCCGACCCGTCGAGGGTCGGCACCGAGACGGTGGCCCCCAGGGTCGCCTCGGCAAAGGTCACCGGCAGGTCGATGGTCAGGTTGTCCCCGTCGCGGCCGAACACGGGGTGCTTGTCCACGGTGATGGTGAGGATGAGGTCGCCCGGCGTTGCCCCCCTCTCCCCCGGCTGGCCCTTGCCGCGGAGCCGGATCTTCTGACCGTCCTTGACCCCAGCGGGGATTCGGGTGGTGATCTGGCCGGCCCCGTTGGTGCTCAGCGTGACCGTCGCACCCTCCACCGCATCGCGGAAGGACAGACTCGTGCGAGCAGTCAGGTCCGCGCCCTTGCGCGGTCCCTGCGGCGCGCGGAACCCAGCCCCTCCGTATGCCGGGCCGGCACCTGCCCCGAACATCCCCCCGAGCAGGTCCTCGAGGTTGGGCTCACCTCCACCGCCACCGGTGGAGTACCGCACCCTGCTGCCACCGCCGCGCCCCGCGCCGCCGCCCCCGAACATCGCCGAGAACACGTCGTCGAAGCCCCCGGCGCCGCCGCCCGGACCGCCCGCGGTGAACCGGGCGCCACCGTGTGCCATCTGCCGGACCGCGTCGTACTCGCGGCGCTTCTCGGCGTCCGACAGGACCGAGTTGGCCTCGCCGATGTCCTTGAAGCGCTGCTCGGCCGCAGCGTCCCCCGCGTTCTGGTCGGGGTGGTGCTTGCGGGCGAGCTTGCGGTAGGCCTTCTTGATGGCTGCGTCGTCAGCATCCTTGGGGACACCGAGGATCGCGTAGAAGTCCTTCTCGAACCAGTCCTGGCTAGCCATGTCGGCACCCTCCTCTCAGCTGCGTCGTGCCCTGGATGATCCTGTGCCTACTCAGGATCGGCCACGGCGACGCGCGCCGCACGCAGGATCTGCTCGCCGGCGCGGTAGCCGGGCTGCAGAACCTGCACGACGGTGGTCGAACCGGTCGGCTCGACGGAGCCGTCCTGCGGCCAGGCGGTGTGCATGAGCGCCTCGTGCAGGGTGGGGTCGAACTCCTCGCCGATCGCGCCGTAGCGCTGCAGCCCGAACTTGGTGAGGGTGGACTCGAGCTTGTCGGCGATGGCGGAGAACGGCCCCTCGGTGAGGTCGCCGTGCTCCCGCGCCGCGTGGATGTCGTCGAGCACCGGCAGCAGCGCCTCGATCACCGACTGGGCGGCGCGCTCCTGCACGACGGCCCGGTCGCGGTCGACGCGACGCTTGTAGTTGACGTACTCGGCCTGCAGCCGCTGGAGGTCGCTCAGGCGTTCCGCCGCCAGGAACGTGTCCGGGTGGAGGTCCGCGGCCGAGGTGTCGGCCGCCGCCTCGTCGGCCGACGGGCCGGCAGCCGCCGGGATCTCGCCTTCGGCGGGCACGCGCTCGTAGCCGCCCTCGCCGGCATCGCTGTCGTCGAGGATGTCGCCCTGGAGGGGGGCCGCCTCGGCGGTGGTGGGCTCGACCGACTCGTCGGCGCCCACCACCTCCTCGGCACCCTCAGCAGGCTGGTGCTGCTCGGTCACTTCTTGTCCCCGTCGGTCTCGTCGTCCTCGACGACCTCGGCGTCCACGACGTCGTCGTCGGACGCACCCTCGCCGGCGGAGCCGGCGCCATCGGCGCCCTCGGAAGCTGAACCGTCACCGGAGGTGCCGGCCTGCTCGGACTCGGCGGCCGCGGCATACATCGCGGTGCCGAGCTTCTGCGACTCCTCGGAGAGCTTCGAGGTCTTCGCCGAGATGTCCTCGGGCGTGGCGCCCGACTCCGGCTTGAGGGCCTCCTTGAGGTCCGCGAGCGCGGTGTCGACGTCGCCGCGGCCGTCGGCCGGGAGCTTGTCGGCGTTGTCACCGAGGAACTTCTCGGTGGAGTAGACGAGGTTCTCCGCGGTGTTGCGGGCCTCGGTCTCCTCACGACGCTTCTTGTCCTCCTCGGCGTGCGCCTCGGCCTCCTTGATCATCCGCTCGATGTCCTCCTTGGCGAGGGCCGAGCCGCCGGAGATCGTGATCTTCTGCTCGACGCCGGTGCCGCGGTCCTTGGCGGACACGTTGACGATGCCGTTGGCGTCGATGTCGAAGGTGACCTCCACCTGCGGCACGCCACGGGGGGCCGGGGCGATGCCGGTCAGCTCGAAGGTGCCGAGCTGCTTGTTGTGCTGCGCGATCTCACGCTCGCCCTGGAAGACCTGGATGAGCACGCTCGGCTGGTTGTCCTCCGCCGTGGAGAACACCTCGGAGCGCTTGGTCGGGATCGCCGTGTTGCGCTCGATGAGCTTGGTGAACAGGCCACCCTTGGTCTCGATGCCGAGCGAGAGCGGCGTGACGTCGATGAGCAGGACGTCCTTGCGCTCACCCTTGAGGACACCGGCCTGCAGGCTCGCACCGACGGCGACGACCTCGTCGGGGTTGACGCCCTTGTTGGGCTCCTTGCCACCGGTGAGCTCCTTGACGAGCGTGCTCACGGCGGGCATGCGGGTCGAGCCGCCGACGAGGACCACGTGGTCGATGTCGGCCAGCGCGATGCCGGCGTCCTTGATGACGTTCTGGAACGGCTGGCGGGTCCGGTCGAGCAGGTCCTTGGTCAGCTGCTCGAACTGGGCGCGGCTGATCGTCTCCTCGAGGTGGATCGGGCCGTTCTCGGACATCGAGAGGTACTGCATCGACACGTTGGTGCTGGTCGAGGAGGAGAGCTCCTTCTTGGCCTGCTCCGCCGCGTCACGCAGGCGCTGCATGGCGATCTTGTCCTTGGACAGGTCCACGCCGGAGGTGTTCTTCACGGTGGTCAGGAGGTGGTTGACGATGCGCTCGTCCCAGTCGTCGCCGCCGAGCTGGTTGTCACCGCTGGTCGCGCGGACCTGGATCGTCGAGAAGCCGTCGTCGGGGTCCTTGCCGACCTCGAGGAGGGACACGTCGAAGGTGCCACCACCGAGGTCGAAGACGAGGATGAGCTCGTCCTCCTTGCCCTTGTCGAGGCCGTACGCGAGGGCCGCGGCCGTGGGCTCGTTGATGATGCGCAGGACGTTGAGGCCCGCGATCTCACCGGCCTCCTTGGTGGCCTGGCGCTCGTGGTCGTCGAAGTACGCGGGGACGGTGATGACCGCGTCGGTCACGACCTCACCGAGGTAGGACTCGGCGTCGCGCTTGAGCTTCTGGAGGATGCGGGCGCTGATCTCCTGCGCCGTGTAGGTCTTGCCGTCGATCTCCGGGGACTCCCAGTCGCGGCCGATGTGGCGCTTGACGGAACGGATCGTCCGGTCGACGTTGGTGACGGCCTGGCGCTTGGCGATCTCGCCGACCAGGACCTCACCGCCCTTGGAGAACGCCACGACGGACGGGGTCGTGCGACCGCCCTCCGCGTTGGCGATGATCGTCGGCTCCCCGCCCTCGAGGACGGCGACAGCCGAGTTGGTGGTACCGAGGTCGATGCCGACCGCACGTGCCATGGTGAATCTCCTGTGTCTGGGTTGGTGCTGGGTTGAGTTGCCTGCACTCAAGTTAGGAGCCGGTATGCCGTGTGGCAAATCGAGGCGCCAAACTTGCGTTCACCCGACTCAACTTCGTGCGGCGCGTGAGTGTTCCCGAGACGAGGAACTTTTCTGTTCCGAGGATTCTGGCGTTCGGGAGCGCTTGCTGCTCAGCGCCTCTTCAGGTGACTGCGAGGTCCCGCAGGTAGAGTCCGGTCCGCATGACCCGACCCGCCGCGGTGTGCGCCCGGCAGCTGCCCACGAGGGGGACCGACGTGAAGCGTTGGCGGTCCTGGTCGCTGCAGCGACGAGTCCTCGTCGTCGCAGCCGCGGTCGCGGTCGTGGTGCTGGTGCTGGGCCTGACCGCGTTCGCGCTGACCCTCGACCGCATCCTGTACAGCTCGGCCCAGGATGCCGCCCGCGTCCAGGCGGCCCAGGTGGCGGCGGTCGTGGGCGACGGGGAGGCGCCGGCCCGGGCCGCCCTCCAGCAGATCCCGGGCCAGGGCTCGATCCTGCAGATCATCGAGCGCCACGGCGGCGTCGTGGCCTCTTCCGAGGTGGCCCAGCGGGCACCGATCACGAAGCTGCGCCCCGCTCCCGGCAGCGTCGCGGTCGACCAGGTGACCGGCATACCGGGAGAGACGGGCGAGCCGCACGCCATCGTGGCGCAGGGCGTCCGGGATCCCGGCGGCGCCGAGTTCGTGGTGGTCGTCGGCGCTCCGCTCGATGTCGCCACCAACACCGTGCAGATCGCGACCGGCCTGCTGGCCGTCGGGGCGACCGCCATGCTCGTGCTGCTGCTGTTCCTCATCTGGCGCATCCTGAGGCAGGCCCTGCAGCCGGTGGAGCGGATCCGCAGCGAGGTCGCCCGCATCACGCGGGTCCGCGGTCGCGGTCACCTCACCGTGCCGCCCTCCGGGGACGAGATCGCCCGGCTCGCCGAGACCATGAACCTCATGCTCGACCGGTTGGAGCAGGCGGACGCCACGACACGGCGGTTCGTCAGCGATGCCTCGCACGAGCTGCGCAGCCCGCTGGCCACGATCATCGCCGCCATCGACGTCGCCAACCGCGCCACGACCCCCGATCCGGCCCGCGACGAGGTCATCGCGTCCGAGGCGCTGCGCATGCAGCGGCTCGTCGACGACCTGCTGACGCTGGCGAAGGCCGACGACGGGCTCCCCCTGTCGTTGCGGGAGGTCGACGTCGACGACCTGGTGGACGTCGAGGTGCGGCGGCTGCGCGCCACCGTGGAGTTCCCGGTCACCGCGTCGATCGCGGCTGCCCGCGTGACCGGCGACCCGGCACGACTCAGCCAGGCCATCCGCAACCTCGTCGACAACGCCGCGCGGCACACCACGGGTGGCGTCGACCTGGGCGTGGAGGTGGTCGACGGCGACGTGGTGGTGACGGTGGACAACGACGGCCCCCCGATCCCCGAGGCCGAGCGGCAGCGGGTGTTCGACCGCTTCGCCCGGCTCGAGCAGGCGCGTGAGCGCGACCGTGGTGGCAGCGGTCTCGGGCTGGCGATCGTCCGCACGGTCGTGGAGGCCCACGGCGGCACGGTGCAGGCAGGCGTCTCCCCGACAGGTCGGTGCCGGTTCGAGATCAGGCTGCCCCGGGACCCCGGCCCGACGACGTGACCGGCATGAGCCGGTACCCCATGCCGCGCACGGTCTCGACCGACGTCACCCCGAAGGCCGAGTCGATCTTCCTGCGCAGGTAGCCCACGTAGACCTCGACGATGTTCTCGCTCCCGTCGAAGGCCGGGTCCCAGACGTTCTCGAGGATCTCCGCCTTCGACAGCACCGCTTCGGGGTGGCGCATCAGGTAGTGCAGCACCGCGAACTCGCGCGCCGTCAACGAGATCTGGTGACCGGCACGGCATACCGTGCGCTTGGTGGGGTCCAGCTCGAGGTCGCCCACGGTCAGCGTGACGGGTCGGGCGGGGGCGCCACGGCGCACGAGCGCGCGCAGCCGGGCGACGAGGACCACGAAGCTGAACGGCTTGGTGAGGTAGTCGTCGGCGCCGAGCTCGAAGGCGTCGGTCTGGTCGTACTCCCCGTCCTTGGCGGTGAGCATCAGGGTCGGCGCCCAGATCTTCAGGGAGCGGATGTTGCGCAGGACGTCGTAGCCGTTGCGCCCCGGCAGCATGATGTCGAGCACGATCACGTCGTAGGGGTTCTCGGTCGCCATCCACTGACCGGTGACGCCGTCGTGCGCCACGTCGACGACGAAGCCCTCGTTGGTCAGGCCGCGGCGCACCGTCTCGGCCAGGGCCACCTCGTCCTCAACGAGCAAGACGCGCATCGAACCTCGCCCCTCTGTTGGTCGATCGAGTGTCGGTGGATCGAGTGTCGGTGGACCGCGGGCCTTCAGCGTAGGGCTGGGGGCCCGGTCGGGCCGGATCCTGCAGGCGCCTCTCGACCAGCATGACGGCCGCCGCGGTCACCGACAGGACGCAGACGGCCAGGGTCCATCCGGCCAGCACGTCGGTCAGCCAGTGGTAGCCGAGGTAGAGGCGGGTCGCCCCGATGGCGGCGCTGGTCGCGACCCACCCCGACAGGACGAGCCAGCGCCGGCGCGCGCTCGGGGCTCCTCTCAGCAGCAGACCGGCGACGAGCCCGAAGAAGACCGTGGAGAAGGCCGTGTGCCCGGAGGGGAAGGAGTACCCGGAGTCGAAGACGCCCAGCATCACCGAGGCCGGGGGGCGAGCGCGGCCCACGACGTGCTTGAGCGCGAGGGTCAGCGCGGCGCCGACCACCGTGGCGCTGCCCACGACGGCGGCGGCAACCCGGTCCCGCCGTCGGACCACGAGCCAGCCGACGACAGCCAGGGTCAGCAGGCCGATCGAGATCTCGCTGCCGACCGCGGTCACGACCTGGGCCAGCACCGTGAGGACCGGGGTCCGGTGGCTGACGACCGCCTCGGTGACGGCGGGATCGTGGGCCGAGAGGTCGCCGCGCTCCCCAGCCCCGTCGGCGAGCCCCACGGTGGCCAGCGCCGCGGAGGCGGCGGCCACGGCACACGCCACGAACCGGCCGGGGAACGCGACCGAGGGGACTGACGGCCTGCGTCCGGCCGATGACGGCAGGGCGGCGGGGTGGCTCATGGGGGAACTCCTCCGGTGTTCGGGTGACCAGTGTCAGGCGCGGAGTCTGAGCGATTCCTGAGGAACCTCATCGGAGGAACCGGCCACGACCCGTCTCTCAGGAATGGCTCAGGGTCGGGACGCCATGGTGGTCGCGGTAGCCACAGCGGTTACCGGCTAGCGAGGGGACGTCATGGCAGCACTGGCAGCGCCGACGACCCCGCGGGCCACGCCGTCCGGGCGCGCCACGCTGCGCGCGGTGGCCGCAGTCGTCGTCATCGGCGCGATGTTCGGGTGGGTCGTCCCCGCCCTCGCCGGAGCCCGGTGGTCCGCGATCGGCGGCGTGCTCGCCAGGGTCGGGCCACCCCAGCTCGTCGTCCTCGCGGTGGTCTGGGCGGCTGGCCTCGTCGCCCACTCCTTCGTCCTCACCGGCGCCCTCCCCGGGCTCAGCCGACGCCGTGCGCTGACCCTGAGCCTGACGGGGAGCGCGGTCTCGAACATCGCCCCGATGGGCGGGGCACTCGGGGTGGCGACCAACCTGGCGATGGTCCGGGCCTGGCGCTTCCGCGAGACCGCCTTCGCCGCGTTCACCATCGTCACGAACATCTGGGACGTCCTCGCCAAGCTGCTCCTGCCCGTCGTGGCCCTCACCGCCCTCGTCCTCGCGGGCCACGGCGCGGGCCACTTCGTGCGAACCACCGCAGCGGTCGCCGCGCTGCTGCTGCTGGCAACCCTGGCCGCCGTCCTCGGGGCGCTGCGCAGCGAACGGTCCGCCAGCCGTTCGGTCGGCGCCGTGGTGCGGGTGCTCCGCGCGCTGCTGCGCGGTCGGGGCGAGCGCTGGTTCCTGGGCGCCACCCGCATTCTCCTCGAGACGCGTGGCCAGGTCCTTGCCGTGGCATCGAGGACGTGGCCGCAGCTGACCGCGGGGATGGGCACCTACGTTCTCCTCCAGGGGGCGCTGCTGTGGGGGTGCCTGCATGTGGTCGGGGCCACCGTGCCCTGGTATGCCGTGGTGGCTGCTTTCGCCGTCGAGCGCCTCCTCTCGCTGGCGGTCCTCACGCCCGGCGGCGCGGGAACCGCCGAGGCGGGGACGGTCGCGGCGCTGGTCGCCCTCGGCGGTGACCCGCTGGCTGTGACGTCCGGCGTGCTGCTCTACCGGGGGTTCATCTTCCTGCTCGAGATCCCCGTCGGCGGGGTGTGGCTCGGGGGCTGGCTGGTGGCCCGGAGCCGCACGACACGGGTGGTGCGATGAGGATCCTGCACGCCACCGACACCTACGCCCCCACGGTGGGTGGCATCGAGGTGATGGTCCACGACCTCGCCGCCCGCCAGGCGGCCGAGGGGCACCAGGTCACCGTCCTCACCCGGACAGCGGGGCCGACCGGTGTGGGCTCGAACGGGGTGACTGTCGTGCGTGACGTCCGCGCCGCGTGGACGTTGGCATCGGAGGCGGAAACCGTCCACTCCCATGTGTCGGCCATCTCACCACTCGCCCTGCGGACCGCGGAATTTGCTGCTGCACAAGGGATTCCGGTCGTGTCGACGGTCCACTCGATGTGGACGGGCACGTGGCCGCTGTACCGCGCGACCTCGGCCGTTCGGGGTTGGGGCGACCTGCCGATCCAGTGGGCAGCCGTGAGCGAGGCGGCGTCCGACCCGCTGCGCCGCGCCCTGCCAGGGCGCCGCGTGCTGGTCCTCCCGAACGCCGTGGACACGGCGCTGTGGGCGCCCGCCACGGCGGCCGCGCGGCATACCGGCAGGTCGGCAGCGCACGGTGGGCGGGTCACGGTCGTCAGCGTCATGCGGATGAAGGGTCGCAAGCGGCCGCTGCAGCTGGTTGCCGCGCTGCGGCAGATGCGTGCGGCCGTCCCGGCCGATGTCGAGGTCCGCGCGGTGCTGGTGGGCGACGGTCCCCGCCTCGGCCAGGTGCGGCGGAGGATCTCGAGCTGGGGGATGCAGGGCTGGGTGGAAGCGCCCGGAGCCCTGTCGCACCACCAGATCCGGGCCCTCTACGCAGGAGCCGACGTGTTCGCAGCGCCTGCCACGCTCGAGTCCTTCGGGATCGCAGCACTCGAGGCCCGGGCGTCCGGTCTGGCCGTGGTCGCACGAGCCGGGACCGGGGTCGCCGACTTCGTCGCCGACGGCGTGGAGGGGCTGCTGGCGTGTAGCGACGCCGAGCTAGCTGCGCACCTGGCACTGCTCTGCACGCACGCCGATGTGCGGACTCGCATCCAGCGGCACAACGCGACGGTCCGCCCGGCCTACGACTGGTCGGACGTCCTGTGGCGCACCGAGTACGCCTACGACGCGGCAGCCGACCTCGCTGCCGGGCCACAGCACACCGTCCCTGCGGGGACCTCCCACCTCGCCCGATCCCGGCGCGACCGATCCCCTACGGTCGCGGCCCGTGAGGTCGAGGGCGAGCCAGCCTGAGCGGGTCCCCTGCCCGCCGGCTGGCGGGTGGCGTCCGGCGGKGGTGTCCTTCCGCCGGACGCCACCTCTGGGTCAGACGTGCCGTGACTCGGGGCCTCAGCGCCTCTCGGGTAGCGTCGCGACGTGGACGACGACCTCTTCGCGCGGACGGTGGCGGGCCTGACGGCGGACGACCCCCACCTCGCCGAGCTCGTCGCGACGCACGGGACCCCTGCCCTGTGGTTGCGGCCGACGGGGTTCCCGAGCCTGGTGCTGTTCATCCTCGAGCAGCAGGTCTCGCTCGCCAGTGCCGCCGCGGCCTACCGGAAGGTCGTGGAGCGGATCGGCGATCTCACCCCGGGCGCCCTGCTTGCCAGCACCCCCGAGGATCTGCGCCTCGACGGGGTGTCCCGCCAGAAGGACCGCTACCTGCGCGCCCTCGCGACGGCGGTCGAGACGGGTGACCTGGACCTGGACGGACTCGCGGACCTCGACGACGCTGCGGTCCGTCACGCACTCACGGCGCTGCCCGGCATCGGCCGCTGGACCGCCGACGTCTACCTGCTGGCCTGCCTCGGGCGGCCCGACCTGTGGCCCGTCGGCGACCGCGCCCTCCAGGTGGCCGCCGCCGAGACCCTCGGGCTCGACACCGTCCCCGACCAGGCTGCCCTCAACGAGCTCGGTGAGCGCTGGCGACCGCACCGCTCGACCGCCGCACGACTCCTGTGGCACGGCTACCTCGTGCGTCGCGGCCGGGTCGAGACCCCCAGCGTCAGCCGGCCGTGACCTCCCTGGCCAGGGCCGGAGGCATGTAGTCGTAGCGGACGAAGCTGCGGGTGAACGTGCCGGTGCCGTGCGAGACCGATCGCAGGTCCACCGGGTAGCGGGCCAGCTCGTGCGCCGGCACCTCGGCGTGGATCAGGGTGCGCCCCTCGACCTGCGCCGGTTCGGTGCCGTGCACCTGCCCCCGGCGTCCGCGGAGGTCCGCGAGTACCCCACCGACGGCGTCGTCGCTGACCTCGATGTGCACCTCGTCGACGGGTTCGAGCATCGCGACGGTCGAGTCGTTGGCGGCTTCGCGCAGTGCCATGCCGGCCGCGGTCTGGAAGGCCATGTCGGAGGAGTCGACGGAGTGGGCCTTGCCGTCGACGAGGGTGATCCGCACATCCACCACCGGGTAGCCGGCCAGCACCCCCTTCTCCAGCTGTACGCGTGCGCCCTTCTCCACCGAGGGGATGTAGTTGCGGGGTACCGCGCCGCCGACCACCTTGTCGACGAACTCGATCCCGGCCCCTCGCTCCAGTGGCTCGATCTCGAGGTGGCACACGGCGTACTGCCCGTGACCGCCGGACTGCTTCACGAGTCGACCCTGGACCTTGGTGGGTCGCACGAAGGTCTCCCGCAGGGACGTCCGCACCGGCTCCACCTCGACCGGCACGTGGTAGCGCGACTCCAGCATCGCGATGAGCTGGTCGACGTGGGCCGGCCCCATCGCCCAGAGGACCAGCTGGTGGGTCTCGGAGTTGTGCTCGAGCCGCATCGTGACGTCCTCGGCGACCAGTCGCTGCAGGGCCGTGGCCAGCTTGTCCTCGTCGCCCTTGGAACGGGCGTGGATCGCGACCGGCAACAGCGGGTTCGGCAGCACCCACGGCTCGACCAGCGCAGCCCTGTCCTTGCGGGACAGCGTGTCGGACGTCTCGGCGCCGGAGAGCTTGGAGACCACGACGATGTCACCGGCGATCCCGGCGCTGACGGGTCGGGTCTCGTCGCCCACGGGGGCGGCGAGCGGCCCGATGCGCTCGTCGTCGGTGTCGTGGTCGGCGTGCTCGTCGACGAGGTGGGTCGCGAAGTGCTGCAGGTGCCCCGAGATGTGCACCGGATCGTCGGGCCGCAGCGTCCCGGAGAACACCCTGACCAGGGACTGCCGACCCACGAACGGGTCGGTCGTCGTCCGCACCACCTCGGCCACGAGCGGACCATTCGGATCGCAGGTGACGGCACCGAAGTCCCCACCCGCGGACGTGTAGACCGTAGGCACCGCCGCTCCCACCGGTGAGGGAAATCCCTTCTCGCACAGCTCGATCAGCGACTCGATCCCCACGCCCGTTGGCGCATGCGTCGGCAGGATCGGGAAGAACCGGGCCGTGGCGACCGCCGTCCGCAGGTCGCCGCCGATCACCTCGGTGTCGATCTCCTCGCCCTCCAGATAGCGCTCGAGGAGCCCTTCGTCCTCGGACTCCTCGATCACGGACTCGATCAGCTCACCACGCTGGGCGTCGATCAGCTCACCCTCGTCGACGCTCGGCTCCCTGTCGGCCTCACCGCCTCCCGGCTGCTGCTCGGTCACCGTTCGACGCAGCAGGTTGAGCAGACCCGTGACCGAACCGTCGACCATCAGCGGCAGGGCCAGCGGCTCGGCGTCGCCGAACGCGCGCTGGCACGCGTCCACGGTCGCCTCGAAGTCCGCCCGCGCCTGCTCGAGGCGCGTGATGACGACCGCACGCGGCATACCGAGGGCGTCGCACTCACGCCAGAGCAGCCGGGTGGGCTCGTCCACACCGTCGGCCGCGGAGACGACGAACACGGCCGCGTCGGCGGCCCGCAGGCCGGCGCGCACCTCGCCCATGAAGTCAGGGTGACCCGGGGTGTCGAGCAGGTTGATGGTCACGCCACCGCTCGGGACCGACGCGGCCATGAGCGACAACGTCGCCGCCGAGTCCCCCTCACGAGCGCGGCGGCCCGGGATCCGAGCCGCCACGAACTGGTCGAACAGGGCCGTCTTGCCGGCTCCGCTCGACCCCACCAGCACCACGTTGCGGATCTGCTCGGGCGAACGGGGACCCGCAGCGTCGCTGACACGGTTCATGGGTTCACCTTGCTCCGGTCACCCATTGCGCACAAGACCCGGGCGACAGCGGGTCAGCGCCAACCGGCCGCCACCACCACCGGCAGCAGGCTCGCCACGACGACCAGCCAGTCCGCACCGCGCCAGGGCGCCGGGGCCGCCCACGTGCGTCGGTATGCCGTGGCGAACCCGCGGGCGTCCATCGCGACGGCCAGCGTGGCCGCGGCCTGGAGGGATCGCACGAGGATCCCGATGGTGAGGGCCCACAGCTCGGCCAGCACGGACCGGGGCGACCGCGCCGTGGCGCCGATCCCTCGCACCCGACGGGCCCGCGCGATCTCCGCCCAGATCTCGCCGAAGGTGTGCACCCGCTGCAGTGCCGCCGCCACGGCCACCACGGGACGGGCGGGCAGCCGCAGCCGTTGGCCGAGGTGGTCGCCGAGGGCGTCTGCGTCGACGTGCTGGATGAGCACCGCCGAGGGCAGCACGATGATGAGCACACGCAGTCCCGCGGTGAACGCGGTGTCGAGGTCGTGGCCGCCCAGCAGCCACGTCGACCACGCCACGGACRGGGCGCCCAGGAGTCCGGGGCCCAGCCGCAGCAGCACCCCGCGCAGCCGACGAGTGGGCGCTGGTCCGTCGCCGGGAGCCCACAGGGCCAGCCCGGCGAGCGCGACCTGCACCGCGAGCACGACCAGGCTGGTGGACCACCGCGGCGAGGCCACGCCCGCCGGGATCGCGAGGCTCGCCCCCGCCATGAGCGACAGCGGGCCGGCCCGCGCCACCAGCGGACGTCGACGGGCGGGCTCGGGCGGTGGCTGCACGGGCCGGTCGATCGTCGTCACCGCGTTCGCCCGGGTGATGACGGCGTCGTCGTGCGTGGTCAGGACGATGGCCGAACCCGCGTCCCGCAAGCCCTCGACGATGCCCATGACCGCGCCCCAGGTGAGCCGGTCCTGGCCGACTGTGGCTTCGTCGGCACAGACGAATTCCGGCTGGTGGACCACTGCGGACGCCATGGCGAGCCGGCGCTGCTCCCCGCCGGAGAGGTGACGTGGATCGGCCTGGGCGAGGGGGGCCAGGCCCAGGTGGTCCAGGAGGGCCCGGGCGCGCTCGAGCGCCTCGGACTCGACCAGGCCGACCGCTCGCGAGGTGGTCATCACCTCGTCGAGCACCGTGTGGCTGACGATCGTCGAGCTCGCCCACTGGGGCACCCAGGCCACGCGGCGCGCCAGGTCGAGGGTGCCCAGCTCGTGCGGGTCGCGCTCCCCGTCGACCGCGAGGTCGGGCCGCAGCCGCACCTGACCGGCCTGCCGTCGCAGCAACCCGGCCAGCGCCAGCAGGAAGGTCGACTTGCCCGCGCCGCTCGGACCCACGAGCGCGTGCACCTGCCCCGCACGAGCCTGGAACCACTGGTCCTGCACCGCGACGGTGGTGCGGGTCGAGCCGTCGAGAGCCCGCACCGACCGGGTGATGGTGACCTCGGCCGCGTCCAGGGTGAGCAGATTGGCACCGGTCGACGACGTCTCGAAAACACCAGCGGGTATGCCGCGTGGTTGCGGGTCGGGGAATCCGGGCACCCAGATGCCCTGGGCTGCAAGGGACTCCCCGTGCTGCGCGAGGACGGCGAGTGGTTCGCCGTCGGCTGCGACCCGCCCGCTGGAGTCGAGGACGACGAGCCGGTCGACGACGTCGAGCCAGGGACCGAGCCGGTGCTCCACGACGACCGTCGTCAGCCGGCGGGACCGCGTCACCTCGTCGACGGTCCTGCGGACCGAGTCGGCGTTCGCGGGGTCGAGCATCGCGGTGGGCTCGTCCAGCAGCAGGACCGTGGGCTCGAGGGCGAGCGCCCCCGCCAGGGCCAGCCGCTGCTGCTCACCACCCGACAGGGCGTACGTCGGAGTGTCCTGGGGCAGGTCGAGGCCCACCGCGTCGAGCGCGGCGGTGACGCGCGCGGGCATGTCCGCGCGCGGCATACCGATGTTCTCGAGGCCGAAGGCGACGTCGCGGCCGACCGTGGCCGACACGATGCCCGCGCCCGGCTCCTGGAGGACGAGGCCGACGTCGCCGGCCCGCTTTCCGGGAACGGCGCCGTCGAGCAGCACGGTGCCACCGCGTTCACCCGAGTCGGCGACCTCGAGCACCCCGGCAAGCCCACGAAGGAGGGTGGACTTGCCGGAGCCGCTCGGGCCGACGAGCAGGACCCGCTGTCCCGGAGGGATGTCGAGGTCGAGGCCGGGGATGACCGGTTCGCGACGGCCGTACGGGCGCCACGTCAGTCCTCGGACCTCGAGGTGCCCGGGTGCGGGAGCCGCCACGGGCTCAGCGGGCCGGACCGTGCCCGGGTGTTCAGACAGCGCGTGACTCCCGGGCTTCCTGTCCAGCGGGGAAGGCGCCGAGGCCGCCTGCCGAGGCCAAGGCCTTGGTCAGCGCCCAGCCGCCGAGCCCGGCGATGACGACGCCCGAGATCGCGAAGCACACGACGTAGAGCGCCTGCCAGCCGAACGCCCAGTCGCGGTAGTACTTGAGCACCTCGTAGACGGCCTCGAAGACTCCGCTCAGGGCGCCGGCCATGGCCGCTACCGTCCAGCCGAACCGGCGGTACAGGAAGACGGCCAGGATGAGCTCGGCGCCAAGGCCCTCAAGCACCCCGGAGTAGAGGGTGTCGATGCCCCAGGCGGTGCCCGGAATCATCGAGACGAGGGCGGCGACCACTTCGCAGAGCAGGGCTGCTCCGGGGCGGCGAACGACGAGTCCTCCCACGACTCCGGCGATGAGCCAGGGACCGTAGATCAGCGACGACAGGGGAGCGAACACCGCACCCAGGGCGTCGGCGGGGACCTTGTAGGCGATGCCCCAGCCCCAGTAGGCGACACCGAAGGCGGCGCCGAGGAAGGCGATGGTCAGCAGGTCGACGGTGCGCCAGCCGGCCAGGGGGCGGCTGGCCAGGATGCTGCCGCGGCGGGCGGTGGGTTGGTCGGCCTTGGCCGGGGTGGTGGTGTCGGCCGAGGTGGCCGGGGTGTTGGTGGTGCTCATGTGTTCTTCTCCCGTGGAATCCGGTGGATGCCTCGAGGAGACCCCACGCCGGGAGAAGACACCTGTGGTGGCGCACTTCGCCCGACAGGTGTCTGAGATTCTCGACTCCCTACGCCGGTGCGAACCGGATCAGGTGTGAGGGTCTGCGGTCTCCCGCACTCTCAGCGCTTGCGCGCTCCCCTGTCGTTACCCGTCGAACCATACTCCTGGGTGTGGCAGGGTGGAGCCGCAGGTCAGCGGCAATTTCGCGCGGCCGTGGGCGACAGGTCCGCAACGCGTGAGCAACGGGTAGGGAAGAGGTGTGCGACATGGGACCACTGGTGTGGCGAGTGCTGGGGACCGGATCGGCGGTACTCGCGGGTGTCGTCGCCAACAAGCTGGTCACCACCGTGTGGAAGAAGGCCGGCCGCGACGCCGTCGTCGACCCGCGCGACCCACGCACCCCGTGGAAGGACGCCATCGCGTTCGCCGCGCTGACCGGACTGGCGGCTGGTGCTGCCCGGGTGATCGCGACCCGCAAGGCTGCCGAGTACTACGAGAAGTCAGCCGGACACCTCCCCAAGGCGATGCAGCAGGGCGACGCCTGACGGGTCGACCTGCCGGTGCGTCGCCGGGGCCCCTGCAGCCCGGTGTGCCCGACGGATGGTCAGGCGGGTAGTTCGAGGGCCTTGGCGATGGGGACGCCCGCACGGTAGGACAGGTGGACGTGTGACGGCGCGTCGAGGACGGTGAGGTCGGCTCGCGCTCCCACCACGATCCGTCCGATGTCATTGCGCCGCAAAGCCTTCGCCGATCCCGTCGTCGCCGCGAGCACGGCCTCTCCAGGCGTCAGGCCCATCTCCCGCACCGCCAGGGCGATGACGAACGGCATCGACGACGAGTAGCAGGTGCCCGGGTTGCAGTCCGTCGCGAGCGCGATCGAAACCCCGGCCCGCAGCAGTGCCCCGGCATCGGGGTAGGGCGAGCGCGTCGAGAACTCCACCCCGGGCAAGAGCGTCGCCACCGTGGTGTCCGCGGCGGCGGCCAACGCGTCGAGGTCGGCGTGCGAGAGGTAGGTGCAGTGGTCGACGCTGGCCGCTCCGAGCTCGACCGCCAGCTGGACGCCGGGTCCGTGGCCCAGCTGGTTGCCGTGCACCCGCAGCTCGAGTCCCGCACCGCGTCCGGCGAGCAGCACGGCCCGGGCCTCGTCCTCGGTGAACGCGTGGGCCGAGTGCGGTTCGCAGAACACGTCGATCCACTTCGCGTGCGGGGCAGCCGCCTCCAGCATCGGCCCGGTCACGAGCTCGAGGTAGGTCGCGCGGTCGTCGGCGTACTCGCGCGGCACCACGTGGGCACCGAGGAAGGTCGTCTCCGGGGTGAACTCCCCGGCGATGCGCAGCGCCCGCGCCTCGTCCTCGATGGTCAGGCCGTAGCCGCTCTTGATCTCGACGGTCGTCGTCCCCTGGGCGCGCATCTCGGCGACCCGGAGTGCGACGAGCGCCCGCAGCTCGTCGTCCGAGGCAGCCCGCGTGGCGGCCACCGAGACTCCGATGCCACCGCCGTCGTAGGGCGAGCCGGCCATCCGCGCGGCGAACTCGTCCCCGCGGTCCCCCGCAAAGACCAGGTGGGAGTGCGAGTCCACGAAGCCGGGCAGCACCGCCCGTCCACCCACGTCGACCTGGTCGTCGGTCATCGGCGCACCCGACGCCGGGCCCAGCCACGCGACGTGTCCGTCCTCGATGACCACCGCGGCGTCACGGAGGAGGCCCAGCCCGTCAGGAGTCGACCCGTCGCAGGTGACGAGCTCGGCGATTCCGGTGACGACGGTGCTGCTCACTGGTGCTCCCTCACGTCGGACAGCGACTTGCCGAGCAAGGCTGCCACGTCGCCCAGCCGGTGGCGTCCCGCCTCCACCACCGTGCTGCCTCCGACCACCACCCGGTCGACGTCGGATCTCGTGGCGCAGTAGAGGATCTGGCCCGCCTTGGCGCCCGCGGTGTTGACCGTGTCGGTGCGGACCACGACGAAGTCCGCCACCGCCCCCTCCGCGATGACACCGGCGTCCTGCCAGCCGAGGCTGCGGTAGCCGTCCGCGGTTGCCGCCCTCAGCAGCTCATCGGGGGTGAACCGGCCGCGCTCGTTGCTGGCGAGACGTTCGTGCATCTCGAGCCCGCGCACCTCCTCGAACGGGTCGATGACGGCATGCTGGTCCGAGCCGAGCGACAGGCGCGCACCCGCAGCGGTCAGCGCTCTCGCGGGACCGATGCCGTCAGCGAGGTCGCGCTCCGTGGTCGGGCAGAAACAGGCCGTCGTGCCCGACTCGCCCAGGAGACTGATGTCCCGGTCGGACAGGTGCGTCGCGTGCACTGCGCTGAACCTCTCGCCGAGCAGACCGGCGTCGTCGAGCAGCTCGGTGGGCGTGGCGTTGTAGAACATCTGCGTCGCGAGGTTCTCGGCCGGCTGCTCGCTCACATGGGCGTGCACGGTGCGACCGCGGGTCACCTCGGCCATGGCCCGCAGGTCGTCGCGCGGCACCGCCCGCACCGAGTGGACGGCCGCGCCGATCCGCGTCGTGGCGTCCGGAGCCAGGGCAGCCACGCGGGTCGCCCACGCGTCGACGTCGCCGTCGCTGAACCGCCGCTGCACCTCGTCCAGTGGCAGGTGCCCGTCCCCGGCCAGGCCGCCTGCCAGGTAGCACGTGTCGAGGAGGGTGAGCCGCAGGCCGGCGTCGCGCGCGGCCTCGATGAGCGCCTCCCCCATCGCGTTGGGATCGGCGTAGCGGCGGCCACCCACGTCGTGGTGGAGGTAGTGGAACTCCCCGACGACGGTGATCCCGGACAGCACCATCTCGGCGAACACTGCCCGGGCCAGGGCGAGGTAGGTGTCCGGAGTGAGGTGCCGCGTGACGGCATACATCTGCTGTCGCCACGTCCAGAAGTTGCCGCCGTCTCCGTGGGTGCGCCCGCGCAGGGCGCGGTGGAAGGCGTGGCTGTGGGCGTTGGCGAAGCCCGGCAGGACCACTCCGTGCAGCCGTTCGTCACCCGGTTCGGGGCGGGCCCGGTGCACCCCGGCGAAGACCCCGTCGACCACCTCGAACCGCACCCCCGTGGCCAGTCCGGTCGGGAGCCAGGCGTGTTCGGCCCAGTAGTGGCTGGTCGCGCCTGAGGTGGTCACGCCTGAGGTGGTCACGCCTGCGCCCCCGCCAGGTCCTCGAGGACGGCGGTCAGGGCCGCCACCCCTTCGAGGCAGTCGGAGAGCTCCGCGTGCTCCTCCGGTGAGTGCGAGATGCCCGTGGGGTTGCGGACGAAGAGCATGGCGGTGGGGATGCCGGCGTTCGCGAGGATGCCGGCGTCGTGCCCGGCCCCAGTGCCCAGGACGGGTATGCCGCCGAGCCGGGTCCCCAGCCGCGCGCTCAGCGAGGCGTCGAAGGGCGTGGAGGGCGTCCACGACTCCTCGGTGATCCGTCCGCCCGACTGCTCGACCATCGAGCTGATGTCGGCGACCGCGCGGCGCACGGCCCGTGGGCTGGCGCCCCGCGCGTCGAGCCAGCCGGTCACGGCGCTCGGGATGGCGTTGACCCCGCCGGGTGTCACCACGACCTTGCCGATGGTCGCGACGCAGCCGTGCGTGATGGCGGCTTCGCGGGCGGCGAGAACGGCCCCGGCATATCCGAGCATCGCGTCGTGGCGGTCCTCGAGCCGGGTGGTGCCCGCGTGGTTGGCCTCGCCCGTGAAGTCGAGCCGCCACCTGCCGTGCGGCCAGATGTCACTGCCGACGGCAACGGGGTGCTCGAAGTCCACCAGCCCACGACCCTGCTCGACGTGGAGCTCGACGAAGCTGCCGATCCGGCGCATGGCGTCGTCATCCCGACCGATCTGGTGCGGGTCACGACCGGCTGCCTTGAGCGCGTCAGCCATGGTGGTGCCCTCGGCGTCGGTGAGGCTGCGTGCCCGACGGGCGGTCATGGCTCCCGTGATGACCCGGGAGCCGGCGCACGCCACGCCGAACCTGGCCCCCTCCTCGTCGACGAAGTTCACCACGCCGATCGGCCGGGAGGGCTCGAACCCCTTGTCCCGCAACACGTCGATGGCCGCCAGCGCGCTGACGACCCCCAGCGGACCGTCGAAGGCACCGCCGTCGGGGACGCTGTCGAGGTGCGACCCGGTGACGACGCCCTTGTCCCCCTGGGCGGCCGCCGCGTCGGGGTCACCCCACCACGCCCACTGGTTGCCCATCCGGTCCTCGGTGAGGTCGAGCCCGCGCGCGGCGCACTCGCCGCTGAACCACTCGCGCAGGTCGTGGTCCTCACGGGTCCAGGCGAAACGTCGGTAGCCACCTGACTGGGCGCTGCGTCCGACGGGCTGGAGGTCAGCCCACATCGACTCGAAGCTCACGGTGCCCTCTCTGGCGGCGGCGGCAGGACTGGCGCGGTCCGCGGTGGGGCGCAGACCGACGACCAGACCATTCCACACCAGCGGACGCGATGATGTGGGGGCTCCCCCACCATTCCGTCTCGGATCACAGACAGGCACGGCGAGGAGGAGCGGCGGCTAGGCTCTCCGCGTGACTGACGATGGGGCGGTGCGCGCTGCGGCAGCTCTGGAGCAGAGCGGCATCGAGCACACCATCACGCGCCACGGCCGGGTCAGCTCGCTGGAGGAGGCGGCCGCGGCGCGGGGCGTGGAGCCGGGCGACATCATCAAGACCCTCGTGGTGCGGCGCGCGGAGGACGACTACCTGTTCGTCCTGGTGCCGGGTGGGCGAGAGATCTCCTGGCCCAAGCTTCGCGCGCTGCTCGGGGTGAACCGGATGTCGATGCCCGACGCCGCGACCGCCAAGGACGTCACCGGCTACGAGCGCGGCACTATCACGCCGTTCGGCTCGCTGACCGCCTGGCCGGTGGTGGCCGATGCCACCGTGTCCGGTCGGCTCATCTCCATCGGGGCCGGTGCCCATGGCGTCGCGGCCACGGCGCAGGCCGACCACGTGTTGCGGGCGCTCGACGCCCAGGTCGCGGACGTCACCGAACCGACCTAGCGGTCGGCCGCCACATCCCACGACTCCACTGGCCCGTCCACCACGCGGAAGAGCGGGCCGAGAAAAGTTGCCGCAGTTCGGGAACCTTCCGGAGGGGCTGTTGGTCGTTGGGTCAGCAGATCCAGACTGGGTCCTGAGGGGACGGAGGTGGCGCCATGGCGGTGACCAGCAAGCTGGCCAACGTGTATGACGCGTCCTACCAACGACTCGTCGCCCAGCTGATGGTTGTCTGTGGCAACCAGGTCGAGGCCGAGGATGCCGTCCAGGAGGCCTTCGTCAGGGCCATCCGGCAGGGATCCCGCTTCGACCAGGTGACCAACCCCGAGGCGTGGCTGCGCACCGTCGCCATCAACACCCAACGCACCCGCTGGCGGCGAAACACGGTCCTGCGCCGACTCATGCCGAAGGTCCCCGGTCCCATGGCCCCCATCGAACCGACTCCCCAGCGGCTCGCCGTCGCCGCCGCACTCGCCGAGCTCAGGCCCGAGTGGCGCACCGTCGTCGTCCTGCACTACTTGGCCGACCAGCCCCTCACCACGATCGCTGCCGAGCTCGGCGTGCCCGTCGGCACCGTGAAGTCACGACTAGCCCGGGCCCGCGAACAGCTCGGCACAGCTCTGCGCACCACGGAGGAGGCCGACCATGTCTGACTTGAGGAACTACGCCGCCGGCCTCGAGCAAGAGATCGTCCCACCCAACTTGGCCGACCTCGAACGAGTTGCCACCCGTCGTGGGCGCTCGCAGGCCACGACCGTTGTCGCCGCAGCAGCCATCGCCGTCGCCGCCATCGCCACCATCCTCCCTGGAGGCTCCGAAGGCCGCACCCTCCCTGCCATCACCCCCAGCCCAAGCACCACACCAACGTCAGCCGACGCCGGTCTCGACGCACTCAGGGCGCTGACGCCGGAACAGGTCTTTGGCCTCGGGGCAGGCCACAAGGCGTCCGCCGATGATGGCCACCCCGCCGTCGTCGACCCGCGCCACGTCTGCGCTCACCCGAGTTCGGGGGTCCTGGTCGCCAACGACTGGCCCGACGCCGTCCCGCTGGACCTCGCCTCCTCCGTCGGAGGACGGTGCCGCACGGTGTGGAAGGTGACCAATGGTGACAGTCAGGTACTCATCCCGATGTCGGACAGAACGAGGTCGGCGATCCCTGTGTACGTCGGCGAGGGCTACTTCGCCGACTGGGGCGGCGAAGGCCGCCCCAGTCGCCTGGTCGACGCGAACGCACTGAAGGTGATCGACCTGAAAGTGGCGACGACATCAGGTCCCCCCGGCCCCGGACGCCACCTCTCGTACTGCCCCGGCGACGAGTTGGGCTGCATCGTGGACGTCCGCGCGGGAACGCTCGAGTATTTCAGCCGCACCTCGCTGCCGCGCTGGCTCGGCGAGCTGACCGAGGGTGGGACGAGAACGCCGCGCGGCTTCACGGTGGCAGGGTTCACGAGCGGCGGCGAGGTCGCCTTTGCCCTTCTGGGCGGGTCCGCAGCCCCTTCTGATCTTGACACTCCGTTGCTGGTGTCCGAGTCGATGCGGGAAGCCGTCCCCCTGACCTGGGGTCCGGAGTTGGCTCCCCGTGCTGGCATCCGCTGGGTGCACTGCCCGAGCGGCCCGTGCACCATCGACGTCTCGACCCGGACATTGCGCCAGATCGACCTTCCCGAGGCTGACTGGGACAGGAACACCGTCGGTGGCTTCTGGGGTCTTGTGACGAGCGGCCCCGGGGTTGTCCCCGTCACCTTCACGGCCGTCTGGGTCGATGCCAGTGGCCGGGAGTCCCGACGTGTCATACCCCTCGCGCAGGGTGGCGAGGGGGTCCGGAACGCGGCGGGAGGGACGACCGCCGCCATGACCTACTACGAGCTCCATCAAAACGGCTCAGCGAGGCTCCACGTGAGCACCGATCGCGGCCGGACCTGGCGCATCCTCACCGTGCCGATCCACGTGGTCGACAACCTCAACACGGACAGCCGGCTCGTGCCCGGCTGGGAGTCCTGGCCAGAAGTCGGCTGACGACACAGGCGAGGGTATGCCGGGTGGTGACCACCCGGCATACCGTGCGTGCGTGCGAGATCAGCTCTCGCGCATGGGGATCCGCACGCCCTGCTCCCGGGCAGTGCGCTCGGCGATGTCGTAGCCGGCGTCGACGTGCCGGATGACGCCCATCGCCGGGTCGTTCGTGAGGACCCGGGCCAGCTTCTGCGCCGCGAGCTCGGTGCCGTCCGCGAGCGAGACCTGTCCGGCGTGCAGGGAACGGCCGATGCCGACGCCGCCCCCGTGGTGGATCGAGACCCACGAGGCACCCGACGAGGTGTTGACCAGGGCGTTGAGCAGGGGCCAGTCGGCGATCGCGTCGGAGCCGTCGAGCATGGCTTCGGTCTCGCGGTAGGGGCTCGCCACCGAACCCGTGTCGAGGTGGTCGCGCCCGATGACGATGGGGGCGCTCACCTCCCCGGTGCGGACCAGCTCGTTGAACGCCAGCCCCGCCTTGTCGCGCTCACCCTGGCCGAGCCAGCAGATGCGGGCCGGCAGGCCCTGGAACGCGATCCGGTCCTGGGCCCCGCGGATCCACTTGTGCAGCCGGTCGTTGTCGGGGAACAGGTCGAGGACCGCCTTGTCGGTCGCCGCGATGTCCTTGGGGTCGCCCGAGAGCGCCACCCAGCGGAAGGGGCCCTTGCCCTCGCAGAACAGCGGCCTGATGTAGGCCGGCACGAAACCGGGGAACTCGAAGGCCCGCTCGTAGCCGCCCTGCCGGGCTTCGTCGCGGATCGAGTTGCCGTAGTCGAAGACCTCGGCCCCGGCGTCCTGGAACTCGACCATCGCCTGGACGTGCTTGGCCATCGACTCGCGGGCGCGGTCGGTGAACTCTTCGGGCTTCTTCTCCGCGTACTCGTGCCAGTCGCCGAGCTCGATCCCCTCGGGGAGGTAGGACAGCGGGTCGTGCGCCGACGTCTGGTCGGTGACGATGTCGATCGGCACCCCGCGACGCAGCAGCTCGGGGAAGATCTCGGCGGCGTTCCCGACCACACCGACCGACCACGCCCGCCGCTCGTTCTTCGCGGCGACGGCCTTGTCGATCGCCTCGTCGAGAGACGAGGCGACCTCGTCTAGGTAGCGGTGCTCGACCCGACGCCGCAGCCGCGACTCGTCGACGTCGACGATGAGGCAGGCGCCCTCGTTCATGGTGACGGCGAGTGGCTGAGCTCCACCCATCCCACCGCAACCGCCCGTGAGGGTGAGGGTGCCGGCGAGCGTTCCGCCGAAGCGCTTCTCGGCGATCGCGGCGAAGGTCTCGTAGGTCCCCTGCACGATGCCCTGGGTCCCGATGTAGATCCAGGAGCCCGCGGTCATCTGCCCGTACATCGTCAGCCCGAGGTGCTCGAGCCGGCGGAACTCGGGCCAGGTCGCCCAGTCGCCGACGAGGTTGGAGTTCGCGATGAGCACGCGCGGGGCCCACTCGTGGGTCTGCATGACGCCGACCGGACGACCGCTCTGCACGAGCATCGTCTCGTCCTGCTTGAGCGTGGTCAGGGTGCGGACCATGGCGTCGAACGACTTCCAGTCACGCGCGGCCCGACCGGTGCCGCCGTAGACCACGAGGTCATCGGGACGCTCGGCGTTCTCGGGGTCGAGGTTGTTCATCAGCATGCGCAGCGGGGCCTCTGCCCCCCAGTGCTGGGCGGTGAGCTGCGAGCCGCGGGGTGAGCGGACGGGGCGGGCGCCTTCCATGTCGTTCTCCTTCAGTGCTTTCCGACGAGTGGGGTATGCCGTGGGTGTCAGTTGAGGGGGCCGGTGACCGACTCTGCAGCGGCGACGGCGGCGCCGCTCGCGACGAGCTGGACGGCCACCTCGATCTCGGGGGCGAGGAAGCGGTCGGTGCCCGGCGCGGGGGCACCGGCGTCGCGGAGCGCCTTGACCACTGCCCCGGTGGCGGCTGCGGGGGTCAGGGGGGCGCGCAGGTCGATGGCGCGGGCGGCGGTGAGCAGCTCGACGGCGAGGACGCGCGTCAGCCCGTCCACCGAGCGCCGCAGCTTGCGGGCAGCGGACCACCCCATCGACACGTGGTCCTCCTGCATCGCCGAGCTCGGGATCGAGTCGACCGAGGCGGGCACAGCCAGGCGCTTCATCTCAGAGACGATCGCGGCCTGCGTGTACTGCGCGATCATGTGGCCACTGTCGACGCCGGGGTCGTCCGCGAGGAAGGCGTTGAGCCCGTGGTTGCGTGAGACGTCGAGGAACCGGTCGGTGCGCCGCTCCGAGATCGAGGCCAGGTCGGCGGCGACGATCGCGAGGAAGTCGAGGACGTACGCCACCGGCGCCCCGTGGAAGTTGCCGTTGGACTCGACCCGGCCGTCCGGCGTGACGACGGGGTTGTCGACCGCGGAGGCGAGCTCGAAGCCCGCGACCGTCGCGGCATACTCCACGGTGTCGCGGACCGCGCCGGCCACCTGCGGTGAGCAGCGCAGCGAGTAGGCGTCCTGGACCCGCGTGCAGGCTTCGGGGTCGCGGTGGCTGTCGCGGATCCCACTGTCCTGCATGAGCTTTCGCAGATTGGCGGCGGAGAGGGCCTGGCCCGGCTGCGGGCGCAGGGCGTGGAGGTCCGCGGCGAAGACGTCGTCGGTGCCGAGCTGGCCCTCGACGCTCATCGCGGCCGAGATGTCGGCCGTCTTCAGCAGCGAGCGCAGGTCGGTGATCGCGAGCACCAGCATGCCGAGCATGCCGTCGGTGCCGTTGATGAGGGCCAGGCCCTCCTTCTCGCGCAGCTCGACCGGCGTGATGCCGGCGGCCGCGAACGCCGTGGCCGTCGCCATCCTCTCGCCGTCTGCGTCACGCACGACGCCTTCACCCATGAGGGCGAGCGCGCAGTGGGACAGCGGTGCGAGGTCGCCCGAGCAGCCCAGCGAGCCGTACTCGTGGACGACCGGCGTGATGCCCGCGTTGAGCATCGCGACGTAGGTCTGCAGGGTCGCCTCGCGGATGCCGGTGCGCCCGGTCGCGAGCGTGGAGATGCGCAGCAGCATGAGCGCACGGACCACCTCGCGCTCGACCTCGGCGCCCGAGCCGGCCGCGTGCGACCGCACCAGTGAGCGCTGGAGCTGGGCCCGCAGCTCGACCGGGATGTGCCGCGTCGCCAGCGCACCGAACCCGGTGGAGACGCCGTAGTGCGCGACCGAGTCGTCGGCGAGCGCCTCGATCACGGCGCGGGTGCGGCGCACCTCCGCCAACGAGTCGGGGGAGATCTCGACCTTCGCGTCGTGGCGCGCGACGGCGACGACGTCGTCGAACGAAACAGGCCCGGTCCCGACGGTGACCGTCGGCGCTGAGGTGGCAGTGGTGGTCATGCCTCCATTGCAGCGGAGGTATGCCGCCTGCGCGCCCCGCGCAGGCGGCATACCGTCTCGGATGCGAGACGATTGGAGACCGACCCTGAACCGATCTCGGACCTGAGGCATCTAGGTGGTGTCACCATGGTGGAACCGCACGGGAGGGTGGGCTCGCATGGAGGTCAGCAGCGCGGTGAGCCAGGTGTTCGACGCGTCGTACGCGCGGCTCGTCGCCCAGCTCTTCGCCGTCTGTGGCGACCAGGCCACCGCCGAGGACGCCGTCCAGGAAGCCTTCGTGAGGGCCATCTCTGCTGGCTCTCGCTGGGCACAGGTCGAGCATCCGGAGGCCTGGCTGCGCACGGTGGCGCTCAACGAGATCCGGGGCGGCTGGCGCCACGGTGGCGTCCTGCGCAGGATCATGCCGCGCATCCCCGGCCCGTCCCAGACTGTCGAGCTGACCCCCGACCACGTGGCCGTCGTCAACGCGCTCGGAAGGCTCAAGCCCGACCTGCGGCGAGTGGTGGCGTTGCACTACATCGCCGACCTCTCGATCACGGCTGTGGCCCACGAGCTAGGCATCCCCGAGGGCACCGTGAAATCGAGGCTGGCCCGCGCCCGTGAGCTGATGGCACCGGGCCTGACCGAGACCGAAGGTGTCGGTCATGTCTGATCTGCGCGAGTTCGGCGTCGAGTTCGCCGCCCGCGTCCGGGCACCCGACCTGGCTGGGCTGGCTGGGGTCGCCCAACGACGACGCACGGTCAGGTTCGCCACTTTCGCCGCCACGGGAGTCGTGGCGGTGCTGACCATCTCGGTGCTGGCCGGCGGCGGCCCCGAGCGTGCGGCCGAGACTCCCGCCAGGACGCCCAGCACCACCATCGGGAGCGAGGCGCAGAACTGGACTGCCGCTGACATCATCTCTCCGTCGGAGCGCAACGCCGAGGCCTTCGAAGCCGACGACGGCACCGGTGCTCGCCTCGTCAGGTGGGAGCGGTGCGGCAGCACCTGCGCCCAGGCGTACGAGTACACCGCCCCCGACGGACGACGCCTGCGTTTCGCGGTCGGTGGGAAAAGCCATCGGGACGACCCGGACACCCATCCCGAGTACCTCGGCAACGGCGACTTCTACGTTCCCGGGTGCGTCGCGTGCGCTCAGGTGAACACGTCGGTGCTCCTCTCGGCCGGCGCCCCGCAGCCGGTGAAGTTGCAGCGCTCCGGTCCGCCCGCCGGGCCGCGGCCGGGCCTGCGGATCGTCGACTGCGGCACCATCCCGGCGCCCTGCGTCCTCGACGTCGCGGCCCGGAGCCTTGCGCCTCTCTACCGCGAGACCCTGCCGGCCTGGGTGAAGCAGGCGCTCGGGAAGAGTCCCCCTTCCGGCTACCTTTCCCGCTACAAGCTGCAGGACGTGGAAGACGTTGGCAACGGCCTGGTCTTCCTCCCCAGCGGTGTCGCACTGGGCACCGAGGGCGCCCCGACACCTCCCCTGCTGATCGCGGGCGAGGAGATCAGGGAACTGACCTTCGCGCCGCCGACGGCACAACCCGTGCCGGGCACCGACTGGGTGTACGCCTTGGGTGATTGTCCGTGCGTGCTCGACACCGAGGCGGCGACGCTCACCCCGATCCAGTTGCCCGTGGACGGCGTCCGGTCGTGGGCACACTCGACGCAGGGTGGGTTCTGGGGACTCAACGCCCCGCGCACGGCCCAGTGGATCGGCGCAGACGGCGTGCTGAAGAGCCACGACCTGGGAGTGACCGAGGCAAGTCACTGGGCCCGGCTCGCCGACGGAGGGGCCCAGGGGGAGATGGCCTTCTACGACATCCCCGCCGAGTACTACGACCCTCCAGTCGACGGCACTGAACGAGCCACCGTCAGGCTGATCATCAGTACCGACAAGGGAAAGACGTGGCAGGTGCGCACCGCACCCGCCTCAGCCCGGGGCGAGGTCGATGCCAGCCGCCTGGCGAAGGACTGGCAGACCTGGCCAAAGGCTCGATGATGGTCCTGGTGGCGCAGCGCCGTTGCCCCGACGGACGCGACCGGTCATGACAGACCTGCGCGAGTTCGGCGTCGAGTTCGCGGCCCGAGTCCGGGCACCCGACCTCGTCGAGCTCGCTGCCGTCGCCCAGCGCCGACGCGCCGCGAGGTTCGCGACCGTGGCCGGGGTTGCCGTCGCGGCACTGGTGGTTGCCCTCGTGGCGTCCGCCGTCCAATCAGACCGTGCCCCGGACCCACCGGCCAAGACGCCGAACACTCCGGTCCGGAGCGGGCCGTGGAGCTGGACGGCCGATCAGATCATCGGCTCGCCGACAAGCGTGGACACCTATGAGGCCGACGACGGCGTGGATGCGCGCGTCGTCGGGTCGGAGCGCTGCGACAGCACCTGCGGCCAGGCGTATGAGTACACCGCACCCGGAGGACGACGCCTGCGTTTCGCGCTCGGTGGCGCGAGCCGCGACATTCCGCGCTACCTCGGACACGGCGTCTTCTACCTCCCCGGGTGCTTGCGGTGCTCCCAGGTCAACACGTCGCTGCTCCTCTCGCCCGGGGCGGCACAGCCTGTGAGGTTGAGGATCTGGGGGTCCGCCCCGGAACCACGACCGGGCCTGCGGATCGTCAGCTGCGGGACCATCCCTGCGCCCTGTGTCCTCGACGTGACCGCTCCAAGCCTTGCCCCTCTGGACCGGGAGGTCCTGCCAGCCTGGGTGCAACAGGTGCTCGACCGAGTTCCCGGGGCCGCAGAGGAGCTCGGTGTGGACGATCTGGGCCACGGGCTCGCCTTCCTCGCCCACGGAATCGGCCTCGGCCTCGACGGGGCCCGAACTCCTCCGCTGCTCATCTCCGGCGGGGTGATCCGCGACGTGACCACCGAACGCGGGAGTGCACCGCCCGACCCGGGCACCAACTGGGTGGACGCCTTGCCAAGCACTCTCTTCCGGGGCTGCCCGTGCTTGCTCGACGTCGCAGCTGCCACACTCACCCCCATCGCCCTGCCCGACGGGGTCGACTCGTGGGCGCACTCGACGCAGGGTGGGTTCTGGGGCATCACTGGCGTGAGCACAGCTCGGTGGATCGGCGCCGACGGCGCGCTGAGGAGTCATGACCTGGGCGTGCTCGAGGCAACGCACTGGACTCAGCTCGCCGACGGCGGGACCCATGGCGAGATGGCGTTCTACGTCGTGCCGAGCGGCGACCCTGGACAGCCGGGAGCCAGGCTGATCATCAGCACCGACAGAGGGAAGTCGTGGCAGGTGCGCACCGCACCAGCCTCGGCCCGGTCAGACGTCGAGGCCGCACGCCTCGCGAAGGACTGGCAGACCTGGCCCAAGGCTCGATGACGCGCTTCGAGGCGCGAAGGCGACTCGATGGGTCAGGCGGACACCCAGTAGGTGCGCTGGTTGGTGAACTCGAGAATGCCCGCGTCGGCCAGCTCGCGGCCGTAGCCGCTGCGCTTGGTGCCGCCGAAGGGGACCCGGGGGTCTGAGGCGACGACGGCGTTGACGAACGCGGCGCCCGACGTGATCTGTCGCGCCACCGCTACCGCCCGCTCCGTGGAGCGGCTCCAGACGCTGAGGCCCAGTCCGTAAGGCGTCGCGTTGGCGAGCCGGATCGCGTCCGCCTCGTCGGAGGCCACCGCGACCGCCGCGACCGGACCGAAGGTCTCCTCGTCGAAGGCCGGCATCCCCGGGCCCGCGTCGAGCAGGACGGTCGGCGCGTAGAAGGAGCCCGCACCGTCGACGCTGTGTCCACCGGCGGCGAGGGTTGCCCCTGCGGCCACCGACAGGTCCACCTGTCGCTGCAGGGCGTCGCGCAGGTCGGCCCGGGCAAGCGGCCCCACCGTCGTGGCCGGGTCGGTGGGGTCGCCGACGACGAGGGCCCGGACACCGTCGAGGAACAACCGGGTGAACTCCTCGGCGACCGGCTCCTCGACGATGAACCGTTTCGCGCAGACACAGCTCTGGCCCGAGTTGGTGAACCGGGCACCGACGGCAGCCGCCGCCGCGGCAGGCACGTCGGCGTCGGCGAGGACAACGAAGGCGTCCGACCCGCCGAGCTCGAGGACCGACCTCTTGGAGGCGCGACCAGCGGCCGCCCCGACCATCTCGCCGGCGCGGTTGCTGCCGGTCAGGGTGACGGCCGCGATGCGGTCGTCCGCGATGAGCCGACTCACTGTCGCGGGCACGTCCTCCTCGGCCACGACCAGGGTGGTGAAGAGGTCACGTGGGAAGCCGGCGTGGACGAAGGCCTCCGCGAGCGCGAGGGCCGACCCCGTGACGTTGGGCGAGTGCTTCAGCAGCACCCCGTTGCCAGCAGCCAGCGTCGGGATGGCGAACCGCATGACCTGCCAGACCGGGAAGTTCCATGGCATCACGGCCAGCACCAGCCCGAGGGGCTCCGGTGACACGAAGGCTGAAACCCCTGCGGGAGAGTCGATCTCGACGTGGCGGGGCGCGAGGATCGAGGCCGCGTGACTCGCGTAGTAGTCGGCGGTGACCGCCGACTTCTCGACTTCTCCGCGGGCCTGGGCCAGGGGCTTGCCCATCTCGGAGGTGACCAGTGCGGCATACCGCTCGGCATCGGCGCGGAGGTGGGCCGCGAGCGGGACGAGCAGCGCCGCGCGGTCCGCCACGGCGACCCGACCCCWGGCGCTGGCTGCGGCCGCACCCTCTGCCAACGCCTTCTCGATGTCGTCGGGACCCATGGCCTCGTAGCCCGCGAGGACACGTCCGTCGGCGGGGTTGACGGTGGTGATGGTGCTCATGGCGTGCTCAAGCCGCCTCGGTCGCTCTCGGACAGGTGCTCGAACGTCTCACCGGTCGCGGTGATGGTCCGGGTCACGTCGCGTCCGCCGTACACCCAGTAGATCCGCATCGGCCCGGCTCCGCGGTTGTAGAAGCGGTGCGGGATGCCAGCCGGCACCCAGGTGGCCTCGCCCGCGACGAGGTCGAACCGCTCCTCACCGATCTCTGCGACGGCCTCGCCCTCGAGGACCAGGACGGACTCCTCGACGTTGTGGCTGTGCAGCGGCAGTCCTGTGCCAGGTTGGAACTGGGTCTGCCCGGTCGTGACCCGGTTGGACTCGCAGTTCCACTTCCCGACGTACGGGATCGTCACCACGCCGTTGCCGCGGTCGAAGGGCCGCACCTGGTCGGGACGGATGAGCAGGTTGGGGGCGAGGGGTTGGTCAGGCATGGGAGAGCTCCTGGGTCAGGTTGCCGATGAGGGCGCTGGTGAAGTCGGCAGTGCCGAGGGTGCCGTCGAGGTCGCGCGTGCGGGTGGCGGGGTCGGCGATCGTGGCGGCGACCGCAGCGTCGAGCAGTCCCCCGGCCTCACAGAGCTCCGGCCTGCCGGAGCGCATTCCGTGCCAGTCCAGCAGCATGCCCGCCGACAGGATCAGCGAGGTGGGGTTGGCGACGCCCTGTCCGGCGATGTCGGGGGCCGACCCGTGCTGGGCCTGCGCCACGCAGATCTCGTCCCCGGCATTGACGGCCCCACCGAGGCCGAGGCTGCCGCACAGCTCCGAGGCCTCGTCGCTGAGGATGTCGCCGAACATGTTCGTGGTCACGAGGACGTCGAACGACCCGGGGTCGCGGATCAGCCTGGCGGCAGCGGCGTCGACGATGAGCTCGCGCAGCTCGACGTCGGGGAAGTCGGACGCGACTTCCCGCACCGCACGCAGGAACAGCCCGTCCGACAGCTTCAGGACGTTCGCCTTGTGGACCGCGGTCACGTGTCCACGGCGGGTGCGCGCCAGCTCGAACGCCGCGCGAGCCACCCGTCGCGACGCCGACGCCGTGACCTTGCGGATCGAGAACGCGGAGTCCTCGTCGGGCATGAACTCGCCGCTGCCGGCATACATGCTGCGGTCCGAGTAGAAGCCCTCGGTGTTCTCGCGCACGATGACCAGATCCATTGGGGTGCGGAGCACGCTCAGGCCGTCCACCGAGCGGCACGGACGGATGTTGGCGTACAACGCGAACCGGGTCCGCAGCTCGGCGGAGGGGTTGAGGCCACCCCGGTCCCGAGCCGGGTACTCGTAGTGCGAGACCGGGCCCAGGAGTGTGCCGTCGACCTCGGGCACCCAGTGCAGGACGTCGTCCGGCAGGGTCGTGCCGGCCGTCTCCAGCGAGGTCAGTCCGATGTCACGGCGCTCCAGCTCGAGCCCGAGACCCAGCCGGTCGTCGAGGGCGCGCAGCACCTCCACCGTGGCAGCGGTGATCTCCGGGCCGATGCCGTCGCCGGGCAGCACGAGGATCCTCACAGCCCGCTCCCTGAGTGGTGGAACCGTTGCGAGGCAAGGGTGTTCACCTGGCTGCCCGGCACCACGCACCGGGCCGCCGCCGCACGCCAGTCCGCGAAGTGCTGCGTCGCGCGATGAGCGGCCACCGCGTCGTCGTCGGCGTACAGCTCGTAGAAGACGAAGTGGTGGTCGTCGGTGACGTCCTGGGCGACGTCGAAGTAGAGGCACCCCGGCTCGTCGGTGAAGGAGCGCTGGGCGTTCTCGCCGATGGCCGCGACGAACTCGTCGAGCCTGCCGGGGACGACGTCCAGGGAGACGACGAGGGCGATCATGCGGGGACCTCCGGTCCGTTCGTGGCGAGCGGGTTCGCGGCAAGGGGAACAGGGAGGGCGACGTGCGCCTCCCGGCCCAGGGCGGCGAGGGCTTCGGTCGTGGTGTCGGCCAGGGGTATGCCGTCGGCGGACAGCCGGCGCCGGTTGCGGTCCTCGAGCTCGCCGGGGACCAGGATCTCGTCGGCCCAGGTCGCGAGCGCGCCACCACGCGTCTGGTCGACCAACGCCTCGATACGGGCCGAGAACTCGGTCGGGTCGGACACGGCGGCCACGTCGATGGTGATGAGGAGGTGCCCGGCGCCGCTGCGACGCTCCGGATCGTAGGGACCCGCGACGCCGTCACCGAACGCGCTGCCCGTGAGCACCCCTGCCAGCACGTCCATCATGAACGAGATGACATAGCCCTTGGGTCCGGCCATCGGCAGGATCAACCCTGCGATCGCCGCTGCCGGGTCGGTCGTGGGGGTGCCATCGGCACTGGCCGCCCAGCCGTCCGGGATCTCGTCGCCCCGCTCGGCGGCGAGGTAGACCTTGCCGCGGGCCACCGCCGTGTTGGCCAGGTCCATGACGACCACGCCGTGGCGACCTGCCGGGGCCGCGATGGACCAGGGGTTCGTGCCGATGCTCTTCGCGGTCCCGCCCCAGGGGGCCATCGCGGGGCTGGCGTTCGTGGCGAGCAGCGCGACGCAGCCCGCCTCGGCCGCCTGCCGGGTGAAGTAGGCCGCCGTTCCGAAGTGGCCGGAGTTGCGCACCGCGACCCCGCTGATGCCGTGGGTCCGGGCGCGCTCGATCCCCAGCTCGACCGCCCGCTGCGTGATCACCTGACCGATGCCGTGCCGCCCGTCCAGGACGACCATGGCGCCGCTTTCGCGCGCCACGTGGGGGGCGGTGAGCCTCTCCATCGCACCGGAGCGCAGTCGGGCGAGGTACCACGGCAGGCGGAGCATGCCGTGCGAGGCGTGGCCCCACAGCTCCGCAGTGACCAGGGAGTCGGCCAGCAGCGCGGCGTCTCGTTCGGGCACTCCCTCGGCCAGCAGGAGGCGGGTCGCGAAGTCGGCAAGGTCCGGGGCCGCGAAGATGGCCCCACGAGGGGCGGGGCCTACGGCGGCCTCTGACGGTGTCACGTGGCGCTCCTCGGTTCGGACTGTGCAAGACTGGGTGAAGGAAAGCATACTTGTATACAAGTGTGCAAGATGGGAGACCAGATGGTGGATCGTCCACGCCGGGCATCAGGCGGACAGCTCGTCTACACCGAGCTGCGCCGTCAGATCCTCGACCTCGAGCTGAAACCCGGGCAGCGCCTCTATGAGCCCGAGCTGGCCACCCGGATGCAGGTGAGCCGGACCCCCCTGCGCGAGGCGCTGCGGCTGCTGCTCGCCGAGGACCTTCTCGACCAGCTGCCGACCGGTGGGATGGTGGTGCGCCAGCTGAGCGCGCGCGAGATCGAGGAGCTCTACTCGGTGCGCGGCGCCCTGGAGGGCTTGATGGCCGCCGAGGCCGCGACCCGTCTCGACGACGAGGGCGCAGCCACGTTGCGTCGGCTGGTGGACCGCAACGAGAAGCTCGTCGACCTGCCGACCGACGCCATGAACGCCGGGCACGACTTCCACCTGGCCATCGCCGAGATCGCCGGGCACGAGTGGGCAACCCGGCTGCACTCCCAGGTCGACGGGCAGATGGCGCGCTACCGCGCTTTCACCAACCAGTCCCAGGAACGTCGGACCGCCGCCCTGCGGGAGCACCAGGACATCCTCGAAGCCCTGGTGGCCCGCGACCCCGCCCGCGCCCACGCCGTGGCGCAGGCGCACGTACTGGCGGCCCGTGACACCGCGCTCAGCGCCATCTCCGACCGCCTCGCCCAGTCCGGCTGAGCTGCCGGCCGGGCGAACCCGGCCGGCGAATCCGGTCAGCGAATCCGGTCAGCGAATCCGGTAGCGACGCTCTGGCCTCCCGGCCGCGCCGTACCTCGGACGCATCTCCGCCGTCCCGACCGACACGAGGTGCTCGAGGTAGCGCCGGGTGCTGCTGCGTGACAGTCCGGTCGACTCGGCACACTCGGTCGCCGACAACCCGTCCTCGTCGGCCGCCTCGAGTGCGTGGAGCACCAGGTCCGTCGTCTCCGGGCTGATGCCCTTGGGTGACACCCCGACCACGCGCGCCCCGCTCGCGCGGAACACCCGGTCGACGTCGTCCTGACCCGCCTCGGTGAGCTCGGCGAGCTCAGCCCGGTGCACGGCATACTCACCGAGTCGTTGCTGGAGGGACTCGATCTCGAAGGGTTTGACGAGGTACTGGAACACCCCGCCCCGTAGGGCGGTTCGCAACGTGTCGAGGTCGCGCGCGGCGCTGATCACGATGACGTCGACGTCCTCGCCGCTTCCCTCGCGCAGGCGCGCCAGCACCTCGAGCCCGGTCATGTCGGGGAGGTAGATGTCGAGCAGAACCAGGTCGGGCCGGGTCACCTCGACCGCCCGCAGCGCGTCGGTGCCCGTGCTGGCAATGCCCGCGACCTCGAAACCCGGCTGCCGTGCCACGACGCTGGAGTGCAGTCGCGCCACCATGAAGTCGTCATCGACGACCAGCACCTTGATCACGACGCCCGCTGGTGCATCAGGACCGGCAGGGTGGCGACGAAGACCGCGCCCTCGTCGTTGCCCACCACGATGTCGCCGCCCCTGTTGCGACAGATCACCCGGACGATCGCGAGCCCGATGCCACGCTCCTGCGCCGTCGTCGTGGACTTGGTGCTGAAACCCCGGGTGAAGACCATCTCGCCGATCGTGGAGTCGACCCCTGGGCCGCTGTCGCGCACGGTGACCGTCATGGCCTCGCCGGTGTGCGACAGGGCAACCCGCACCACGGGATCGGCGCCACCGGCGGCTGCATCGAACGCGTTGTCGATGAGGTTTCCCATGACGGTGTTGACGTCCGCCGCGAGCGCATCGTCGAGCGTGGGCACGCTGCTGGTGGGGTCGACCACCAGCTCCACCCCTCGCTCCGCGGCCTGGCTCGCCTTGGCGATGAGCAGGGCAGCAACTGCTGGATCCTGCACGTGCGCAGCGACATTCGTCGTCAGCGTGGTGGAGTCGTCGGTGATCTGCCTGATGTAGCTTCGCACCCCGTCGAACTCCTCCAACGCGATCAGACCGCTGACGACGTGCATCCGGTTGCTGAACTCGTGGGCCTGGGCCCGCAACGTGTCGGTGGTGCTCTTGGTCAGGTCGAGCTCACGCTGGAGCTCGAGCATCTCGGTGCGGTCGCGCATGGTGGCCACCCAGCCGATGTGCCTGCCCCGGCTGGTGACCGGCATCCGGTTCACCGTGAGCACCCGGCCGCGGACCGGCATGACGTGGTCGGTCAGCTCCGTCCCCTCGTCGAAGATCAGGTCCGCCCGTCCCGTGTCGTCCACCTCCGAGAGCGTCCGACCACCAGACGTGAGGGGTATGCCGAGCAGGTGCGCCGCTTCGTCGTTGACCATGGTGATGCGGTGGTCGAGGTCGACCGCGAGCACGCCTTCCTTGATGCCGTGCAGGAGGGCTTCGCGCTGCTCCACCAGCCCGGCGATCTCCCGTGGTTCGAGCCCCAGGGTCTGGCGTTTGACGCGCCCGGCGAGGAGCAGCGAGCCCACCACCCCGAGCAGGCTCGCGATCCCGAGGTAGGTCAGCAGGTTGGGCAGGGCGGTCTCGAAGTTGTCGAGGATCGACGGATAGGCGCGCACGACCGCCACCACACCGTCGGTCTCACGGGTGTCGACGTTGATGATCGGGGCCATGGCCATGGCCGCTCCCGTGCCCTCCTGCGCACCGACCCACGAGCGCCCTCCGAAGGCGTCGGTCTGCTGCAGGTACGAGGCTTTTCGCGGCAGGGCGTCGCTCGAGGCGATGACCCGGCCATCCCTCAGGGCGAGCAGCACCGTCGTCGAGCTCGAGAACGTGCGCCCCGACTCCACCACCGACTGGGCCTGGCCCAGGAAGTCCTCGCCGCCCGATGCCGCCGCCTCCCGCACTCCAGCGGTGACCGCGAGACGTTCCGCCACGGCAAGGGCCCGGCTTCCCTCGGTCTCGCGGGCGCGGGCGTCGGACTGGGCCAGGGAGACTGCCGCCACTCCGACGAGGACGACGCACACGATGGCCAGCTGCATCGCCAGCATCCGGCTGGCGAGAGTCCAGCGGCGCCGCCAGGGCCACCGCCGACGTGCCACCCACGCGCGCCATCGAACGTCCACGGGTCGATTGTGTCTGGGGCGCCCCCGTCCGACCAGCACCGCGTGAGCACAAAGGACAAAACAGAGTTTGCGCACCTAACCGTGACACCGAGGTCGCGGCCCGGCACGGTGTGCTTCGAACCCCCTCAGACAAAGGAGTCTCCCGTGCAAGTACGGACCCCCCTCAAGGTCGTGGCGGCCGCCACGGTCGCCGGTCTCGCCCTCAGCGCCTGTGGCGTGAGCGGCGACGACTCGTCAACCGAGACGAGCAGCTCCTCGGGCCCCGTGAAGGGTCTGCGGATCCTCGTGCCCAACTCACCCGGCAGCGGCTACGACACCACCGCTCGTCTCGCGGCCAAGGCGATGCAGGACGCCAAGCTCAGCGAGACGATCGAGGTCTTCAACTCAGCCGGTGCCGGCGGCACCGTCGGCCTGCAGCGCCTCGTCAACGAGAAGGGCCATGACGACATCCTCATGCAGATGGGGCTCGGGGTCGTGGGCGCCGTCTACACGAACAAGTCGAAGGCCACGCTCAACGACACCGTCCCGATCGCGAAGCTGATCGAGGAGTCCGAGGCGATCGTCGTGCCGAAGGGCTCCCCCTACGACACCCTCGACAAGCTCGTGGCGGCGTGGAAGGCCAACCCGGGCAAGGTCCCCGTGGGTGGCGCCTCCAACGCCGGTGGCCCCGACCACCTGACCCCGATGCTCCTCGCCAAGGCCGTGGGCATCACCCCGAAGGACGTCAACTACGTCGCGTACGACGGCGGCGGTGAGCTGCTCACCGGAGTCCTCGGCAAGAAGGTCGCCTTCGCGGCGACCGGCATCGGCGAGGTCGCCGAGCAGGCCAAGTCCGGCGACGTGAAGATCCTTGCCGTCACCAGCGCCAAGCCCGTGGAAGGCGTGGACGCTCCGACCCTCAAGAGCCTCGGTGTCGACATGGAGTTCACCAACTGGCGCGGCATCGTCGGTCCTCCCGGACTGTCCGACGCCAAGGCCAAGGAGTATGTCGACCTGCTGACCAAGATGCACGCCACCGACCAGTGGAAGAAGACCTTGGCCGACCAGGGTTGGACGGACTCCTTCCAGACCGGCGACGAGTTCAAGACCTTCCTGACCGCGCAGAACGACAGCGTCGCCGGCGTTCTCAAGGAACTGGGACTGGCCTGATGTCCAGCAGCCCGACTGCGGCAGAGAAGGGGGGCCGCTCCGAGTACGGGGTGGCCCTCCTCCTGCTGGGCCTCGGCGCCTGGGCGATCGTCGACGCGCTCGGCGTGACCGACACCGCGTCCCGTGGTCCCGTCAATGCCCGCACCGTCCCGATCGTGGTCGGGCTGCTGCTCATCCTCATGGCAGTCCTGCTCACCGTGGACCTGGTCCGCGGTGGGCGGGGTGAGGCAGAGGGTGGCGAGGACGTCGACCTCACTCACGGCAGCGACTGGCGCACGATCGGCCTGCTCGTCGGCTCGTTCGCCGCCAACGCCCTGCTCATCGACCCGCTCGGCTGGCCGATCTCAGGGGCGATCCTGTTCTTCGGGACCACCTACGCCCTCGGTGCGCGGCACTACCTCCGCATGGCCCTGATCTCGATCGTGCTCTCGGTGGGGTCCTGGTACCTCTTCTTCCTCGGCCTGGGCATCAAGCTCCCGGTCGGGCTGCTCAAGGGAATCCTCTGATGGACGGAATCAACGCCCTCATCGACGGCTTCGGCACCGCGCTGACGCCGACGAACCTCCTCTACGCCGTCATCGGCGTGGTGCTCGGCACCGCCATCGGCGTGCTTCCCGGCATCGGCCCGGCCATGACCATCGCCCTGCTGCTGCCGCTGACCTTCACGCTCGAGCCCACCCAGGCGTTCATCATGTTCGCGGGGATCTACTACGGCGGCATGTACGGCGGCTCGACGACCTCGATCCTGCTCAACACACCAGGCGAGAGCGCGTCGGTCATCACAGCCATCGAGGGCAACCTGATGGCCAAGAAGGGCAGGGGTGCAGCCGCCCTCGCCACCGCAGCGATCGGGTCGTTCATCGCGGGCACCATCGGCACCCTGGCCCTCGCCCTCGTCGCCCCCCAGATCGTCAAGCTCGCGATCCAGCTCGGTTCACCCGACTACTTCGCCATCATGATGTTGGCCTTCATCGCCGTGACCACGGTGCTGGGGTCGTCGAAGATCCGTGGCCTCGCGTCGCTCGGCATCGGGCTGCTCATCGGCACCGTCGGCATCGACCCGACCTCCGGCCAGCAGCGGCTGACCCTCGGCATCCCCCAGCTTGCCGACGGCATCGACGTCGTCGTGGTCGCGGTCGGCCTGTTCGCGGTCGGCGAGGCGCTCTGGATCGCCGCCCACCTGCGTCGCAACCCCGCCGAGATCATCCAGGTCGACGGTGCCCGGATGAACCGCGAGGACTGGCGCCGCTCCTGGAAGCCCTGGCTGCGCGGCACCCTGATCGGTTTTCCCTTCGGCGCCATCCCGGCAGGTGGAGCAGAGATCCCCACGTTCCTGTCGTACGCCATGGAGAAGAAGCTCACCAAGCACCCCGAGGAGTTCGGTCACGGAGCCATCGAGGGCGTGGCCGGGCCCGAGGCCACCAACAACGCCTCGGCCGCCGGTGGCCTGGTGCCACTGCTGACCCTCGGCATTCCCACCACCGCGACCGCGGCGGTCATGCTCGGAGCGTTCCAGTCCTACGGCATCCAACCCGGACCGCGCCTGCTCGACGACCAGTCGGAGCTGGTGTGGGGCCTGATCGCCTCGCTGTTCATCGGCAACGTGATCCTGCTCGCCCTGAACCTGCCCCTCGCGACGATCTGGGCGCGGCTGCTCAACATCCCGCGCCCCTACCTCTACGCCGGCATCCTCTTCTTCGCCAGCATCGGGGCCTACGCGGCCAACACCTCGACCTTCGACCTGTGGCTGCTGCTCATCATCGGCGGTCTCGGTTTCTTCATGCGCCGCTTCGGCCTGCCGGTCGTGCCGGCCATCATCGCGATCATCCTGGGCCCGGTGGCCGAGGAGCAGCTGCGACGGGCGCTGCAGATCAGCGACGGCGAGTTGTCCGGCCTGATCAACACGCCGTTCTCCAAGATCGTCTACGGAATCGTCGTCCTCCTGCTCGTGGTCCCCGTGGTCATCGATCGCGTGCGGTCACGGCGCGGCGGCGACGATGACATCCAGGACGTGTCCCCGCTCGGCCACCAGCACGCCAACCAGGAAGGGCAGTGACCATGGCCATCGTCGTGGGGTTCGTCCCCCGT
This sequence comes from Pedococcus sp. P2_E5, assembly GCF_056403895.1. Classification (NCBI taxonomy): domain Bacteria; kingdom Bacillati; phylum Actinomycetota; class Actinomycetes; order Micrococcales; family Intrasporangiaceae; genus Pedococcus; species Pedococcus sp. P2_E5. The sequence continues at coordinate 13,130 of NZ_JBFUEP010000032.1, read as the reverse complement.
CCGGAGGGTCACGCGGCCCTCGACCGGGCGATCGAGGAAGCCAAGCTCCGCGGAGCTCGGCTGGTCGTCCTCAACGTGAGCCGAGGAGACGCCCTCGTCGACTCGAGGTTTGCGTCGTCGTCCGACTGGGATGCCGTCAAGAGGCAGCTCGAGGAGTCCGGGGTGGAGCACGAGGTCGCGCAAACCGTCGAGGCCCGCGATCCCGCAGACCAGCTGCTGCGCGTGGCCGAGGAGACGAACGCCGAGCTCATCGTCATCGGGCTTCGGCGTCGCACCCCGGTCGGCAAGCTCATCATGGGCAGTGCCGCCCAGACCGTGCTGCTCGAGGCCGACGCCCCGGTGCTCGCGGTCAAGGCGGCCAGGGACTGATGGCCTCACCGTCCACGGCCGACCTCTACGACGAGCACGGCGACGACCTCCAGTCCTGCTCGGTGCAGTTCCGTCACTACGGCGCCCGGTCCTCCTTCGAGGGCGTCATCACGACGATCCGCTGCCACCGCGACAACGCGATCGTGAAGTCCACGCTCACGGAGGACGGCTCCGGCCGGGTCCTCGTGGTCGACGGTGGCGGGTCGCTGGAGTCGGCGCTGATGGGGGACCTCATCGCGGCGAGCGCGGTCGCGGGCGGTTGGTCGGGTGTCGTCATCCACGGCGCCGTCCGCGACGTGGCGGCGCTGCGCGACCTCCCCCTCGGCGTCCTCGCCCTCGGGTCCAACCCGCGCAAGAGCGCCAAGGACGGGGTCGGCGAGCGCGACGTGGTCGTCAGCTTCGGCGGGGTCGACTTCGCCCCCGGTCAACGACTGTTCGCCGACGAGGACGGCATCCTCGTCACCCGCGCCTGACCGCGCGGGGCTTCTGTCCTCACCACCGCAGCAGGTATGCCGCGGGCGCACCGTGCGCCCGCGGCATACCTGCTGGTGTTGGTCGAGGGGAGGAGCCAGGTCGTCTCGCACCTGAGACACTGGCGCGGTGGCCAACGCACCCGCAGCCCGGCACACCCTCCAGCTGCTGACCCTCCTCGCCCGGCACACCGAACCGCTCCCGGCGGGGTCGATCGCGCGCGAGCTCGGCCTGCCGCGCTCCACGACGTACCACCTGCTCGCGGTGCTGCGCGACCACGGTTTCGTCACCCACCTCGAGGAGGAGCGGCGCTACGGCCTGGGCGTCGCGGCGTTCGAGCTGGGCTCGGCCTACCAGCGCCAGGCCCCGCTGCAGCGGATCGCCCGGCCGCTGCTCGGTCGCCTCGTCGACCAGACGACGCACAACGCCCACCTCGCGGTGCTGCACGGGCGGGACGTCCTCTATGTCATCGAGGAACGAGCCCCGGGTCGCCCGCTGCTCGTGACCGATGTCGGCGTGCGGCTGCCGGCGACGCTCACCGCCAGCGGCCTCGCGATGCTCGCCCAGCTGCCGGCGGCCCAGGTGCGCGCCCTGTTCCCGCACCGCGACACCCTGGTGCAGCGCGACGGGCACGGACCCACCACAGTCAGTGAGCTGCGGCGCGAGCTCACGGAGGTCCGCACGCGCGGCTACGCCCTCGAGGACGACTCGGTCAGCGTCGGGCTGTCGTCGGTGGCGCAGGCCGTGCTCGACCACACCGGACACCCGGTGGCCGGTGTGGCGCTGACGTTCCCGCGCGACGGCGTGGACGACACGGAACGCAGTCGACTCGTCGCTGCGGTGTCGCGCGCCGCCGCCACGCTGTCAGCCCGGATCGGCGGGGTCCGCTGACATCCACCCCCTGCCTGCCAGACTCGTCAGGGCCGCAGCAGAGGGGGTGAGTCCATGACCACGACGCACGTGTCGGCTGGTCGACGACGGCGCCAACGGCTGCGCCGCACCCTGGTCGTGACCACCCTCGTGGTCGTGACCGGCGGAGCGGCCGGGTATGCCGCGTGGCACGACGACTCCTCGCCTGCCGGAGGTTCGCGCGTGGCCGCGCAGGCCTCGGCAGACCCGGCGATTCCACTCGCCGCGTCGAAGGGGAAACCCAGGAAGGACAAGCCGAAGACCTCAGGTGAGCCGTCCGCGCGCTCGACCTCGGGGACGGGTGGTGGAAGTAGCAGCGGCACCAAGACCGTTGGTGGCAAAGGCTTTGCATCCGTCATCACCGACCGGATCCCCGCGCCGACGACCAGCCTGCCGCTGTCGGCGCCGATCCCCGGCACCACGAACATGCAGGCCGCAGCGGCAGCCGCCTTCACCCAGGCCTTCGCCGACGCGCGGGCCGACGGCCTGGCACCCGAGATCAGGTCGGCCTGGCGCAGCGCCGAGTGGCAGCAGATCCTGTTCGACCGTGCGGTGACGAGGTACGGCTCACCCGCGGAGGCCTCCAAGTGGGTGCTCTCCCCGGCGAGGTCGGCGCACGTGAAGGGCTACGCGATCGACGTCCACCCCCAGCGGCGGCGACCTGGCTGCAGCGGCACGGACCGGCATACGGCATCTGTCGCACCTATGACAACGAGTGGTGGCACTTCGAGTACCTCGCCACCTCGACGTGCCCGCCCCGCCAGCCCACCGCAGCCGGCTGACGGGGCGGCGCAGGTCAGACGCCGATCGTGTGCCAGGGCCCCCAGATGGCGAAGGTCAACCCAGCGCTGGCCTGGATGTTGACGAACAACGTCGACTTGTCCGGGCTGAACGTCGAGCCGGCGAACTCGTCGTCGAACCGCGGGGTGCCGTTGGCGTTGGCCGCCCGGTTGAGCGCGATGTCCCAGAGCTGGCCGCCCTGGTTGAGGCCACGGATGTAGTTGTCCTGGTTGCTGTCCTCACACACGACGAGGGTGCCGCGGTTGCTGACGGTGATGTTGTCGGGGAAGTCGAACGTCTGCTTGCCCGGCGACTGGTAGACGAGGCGGAGCTTCTCGGAGCGGGTGTCGTAGGCCCACACCTGTCCGAACCCGTTGCCGTACCCCGCGATGAGCTCCGGCCCGGTCTCGGGGTCGCCACCGCCCTGCGTCGAGGTGAAGTACACGACCCCGTTGTCGTAGATCTGGCCCTCGAGGCGCGAGAACCCGGCCGCGCCCAGGGCACGACCCTGGTCGCCGACGTAGACCAGTGCGTCGTCGTTCTTCGTCGGCGCCGGCTGGCCCGGGGTGTACGGGAACGTCGGGTCGGGGTCGGCGATGTCCACCCACTCGACGTCGTAGACGGCTCCCTTGTCCTGGTGACCCTCGAGGTGGGCCTTGGGCTGGCCCTTGACGGCGAGCATCTGCAGGTAGCCGTCGTTGTCGAGGTGCCCGCTCTCCATCGGGTTGGTCGCCGGCGTGTAGCGGTAGAAGCCGGACGGGAACGCGAAGTTGTCCTCGGTGAGGTAGAGCCGGCCCTCGCGGGGGTCGAACGACACCGCCTCGTGGGCGAACCGTCCGGCCTTCGTGATGGGCATCGCCGCCGAGCGGCCGTCAGCCGGCACCTCGAAGACGAAGCCGTGCCTCTGGGTGAAGCCCAGGTTGGAGGCGCCCGTGAAGTCCGGACCGACGTCCGGGCCGTTGACCGTCTCCTCGCAGGTCACCCAGGCGCCCCAGGGCATCTGGCCGCCGGAGCAGTTGTTCGCGGTCCCGTTGATGGCGGTGTACGACGCCAGGACCTCGCCCTCGCCGGTGACGTCGATGTGGGTGCACCCGCCGCTGGCACCGGAGTCGTAGGTCCACGACCCCAGCGGGCCGAAGCGCCGCCCGGTGCCGGCTACCTCGTGGTTGCGGATGAGGGTCGTGCTGCCGGACGGGCCCTCGAAGGCACCCATGCCGTCGTGTCGGCCCGGCAGCGCGGTGCCGTCGTCGAGCACGACGGGGAACTGCGTGTCGTGGAACGACCGGTAGCTGAAGCCCTCGGGCAGGTGCAGCCGCACCTTGTCGTCACGCAGGTCCGGCGTCGCGCGCAACCCGCGGAACGGCGCTGCCCCGATGGCCGATGCGGGCCCCGCGACCAGTCCGGCGAACGGGCCGGCCAGCGCCGCCCCTCCCGCGACCGCAGCGCTCCCCTTCAGAAATGTGCGTCTTTCGAGCGTCATGATCTTTCCCTTCGAGATCGTCGAATCCGGCCAACCTAGACCCGACTCGCGCGCACCGGAACCCCCACAGGACCCTCCTGGACCACCCACAATGGGCCAGTGACCTCGGCCTTCGTCCCACCCGCACCGGTGAGCGCACCCGTGACGGCGGTGGTGCTCTGCGGCGGCGCGGGACGGCGGTTCGGGGGCGACAAGACCCGCGCCGACCTCGCCGGGAGCCCGGTGCTCGACCACGTCCTCGACGGCCTGCCGCCGGACTGGCCGGTGGTGTGCGTGGGCGACCCTCGGCCGACCCGACGACCGGCGACCTGGTGCCGCGAGTCCCCTCCCGGGGGCGGCCCGGTGGCCGCCATCGCGGCCGCCCTCCCCCAGGTCGACAGCCCCGTCGTCGTCATCCTCGGCGGCGACATGCCGTATGCCGCGGGCCCGGCTCCCAGCCTCGCCTCCCGCCTCGCGGAGTCCCCCGACGTCGAGGCGGTGGTCGGCCGCGACGGTGACGGCCGCCAGCAACCCCTCCTCGCGGCATACCGGACGACTGCCCTGCGGGACGCGCTGCCGGACTCTCCGGCGGGCACGCCGGTGATGCGGCTGCTCGACGCCTTGCGCACGCTCGTCGTCACCCTGCCGGAGGGCGCGGCACTGGACGTCGACACCACCGAGGACCTCGAGTCGGCGCGCCATAGGCTCGACCCGTGAAGGCGATCACCATCCCGCAGCCCGGCGACGCTTCGGCGCTCGTCCCGACCGACGTCTCCGACCCACATCCTGCTCCCGGCGAGGTTCGGGTCCGGGTGGTGGCGGCGGGAGTCAACCGCGCGGACGTCATGCAGCGGATGGGCTTCTACGCGCCGCCTCCGGGGGCTTCGGAGTACCCGGGGCTCGAGGTCAGCGGCATCGTCGACGAGGTCGGCGAGGGTGTGGACGACGGGGTGGACGGCTGGAGGGTCGGCGACGAGGTGTGCGCGCTGCTGTCGGGAGGCGGCTATGCCGAGCTCGTGTGCGTGCCCGCCGAACAGCTCCTGCCCGTGCCGACCGGCGTCTCACTCGCCGACGCGGCAGCCCTGCCGGAGGTCGTGAGCACGGTGTGGTCCAACGTGTTCATGACGGCGAATCTCCTTCCGGGACAGACCTTTCTGGTGCACGGTGGATCGTCAGGCATCGGGACGATGGCGATTCAGCTGGCCCGCGAAGTGGGGGCACGGGTCGCCGTCACGGCCGGTTCGGCGGACAAGCTCGAGGTCTGTCGCGAGCTGGGCGCCGAGATCCTCGTCAACTACCGCGAGCAGGACTTCGTCGAGGAGCTGCGCGCCGCCACCGCCGGGGCCGGGGCCGACGTCATCCTCGACAACATGGGCGCGAAGTACCTCGCCAGGAACGTCGACGCGCTGGCCCCCAACGGACGTCTCGTCGTGATCGGGCTGCAGGGCGGCACCAAGGCGGAGCTCGACCTCGGGCAGCTGCTGCGCAAGCGAGCCGCCGTCATCGCCACGTCACTGCGAGCGCGCCCTGCCGACGAGAAGGCCGCCATCGTCGCGGCCGTGCGCGAACACGTCTGGCCGCTCGTCGCGGCCGGTCGGATCAAGCCGGTCATCCACAGCCGCCACCCCCTTGCGCAGGCAGCCGACGCCCACCGCGAGCTCGAGGCGAGCGGGCACATCGGGAAGATCCTGCTGACCACCTGAGGCCGGCTCGACCACGTGACCCAGCGTGTTGGAGGCGCGAGTCCCACCAGCGAGTCGGACACGTGCGCCGGCCGCGTCTGCCACCCTGAGGCCATGAACGCAGTCGCCACGGTGCTGGTCGCCGTCGTCGCCCTGATCCACGTCTACATCGTCGTGCTCGAGATGGCCCTGTGGACGACTCCTCGTGGGCGGGCCGCCTTCGGTCTCACGCCGGAGTTCGCCGAGCAGACCAAGGTGCTCGCGGGAAACCAGGGGCTCTACAACGGCTTCCTGGCCGCCGGGCTGGTCTGGGGAATCGTCGGACCCGACGACCTGCGCTTCGGCTTCCAGGTGTTCTTCCTGCTGTGCGTGATCGTCGCCGGGATCTACGGTGCCGCCACGGCCAGTCGCAAGATCCTGGTCGTTCAGGCGGTCCCCGGCGCCCTCGCCCTGGCCGCCGTCCTGCTGGCCCACTGATTCGTTCCGACTTCTGGCCAGCCATGCCGCATCCGGCGTGCCGATATCCCCTCGGACCCGGCACACGTGGCCAGAAGTGCCCGATGCGGCGGGGGCCGGAATGCTTGACGACCACCCTACATACTCGGTATACATCTCCACACCAGTGGTGATACTGGGTAGGTAGGGGACACCAGGAATGGGGACGGTGGCGCGGATGTCGGTCAGACAAGGGCTCATGGCCCTGCTCGCCACCGAGCCGATGTACGGCGCTCAGTTGCGTGCCGAGTTCGAGGCCAGGACCGGGGGGACCTGGCCGCTCAACGTCGGGCAGGTCTACACGACCCTGGCCAGGCTGGAGCGCGACGGGCTCGTCGAGGCGATCGGGGAGGACGCCGAGGGGCGGATCTCCTACCGCCTCACCCGCACCGGGCGGGCCGAGGTCGCCGAGTGGTGGACGTCCCCGGTCAGCCGTGAGACCACCCCCCGCGACGAGCTGGTCATCAAGCTCGCCCTGGCCGTGACGGTCGACGGCGTCGACGTCAACCGGGTGGTCCAGACCCAGCGGACCGCCACCCTGCGCCACCTGCAGGACCTCACCCGACTCAAGCAGCGGGCCACCACGCACCACGAGTCGGCTGCCGACGGTGACAGCCAGGTCGACCTCGCCTGGTTGCTCGTCCTGGAGAACCTCCTCTACTCGGGCGAGGCGGAGGTCCGCTGGCTGGACCACGTCGAAGCCCGGCTGGTGCGCGAGGCGACCCGCCCGCACAGGTCCGCGCGCGGCATACCTGACGCAGTGGACGACACACCTGACACAACGGACGCCACGGCTGACGGCGCCGCCCACACCAGCAGCGCCGCACTCAAGGGGGAAACACGACGATGAGCAACGCACCGAGCACACCACCGCACTCCGACGTGATCCTGCGCCTGGACAATGTCACCCGAGTCCACGGCCACGACAGCACCGCGGTTCGCGCCCTCGCCGGCGTCAGCCTCGACGTCCGCGCGGGAGAGCTGGTCGCTGTCATGGGCCCGAGCGGCTCCGGCAAGTCCACCCTGCTCAACCTCGCCGGCGGGCTCGATGCAGCCACCAGTGGGCAGGTGATCATCGAGGGCCAGAGCATCGGCACCCTCAAGGCCGACGCCCTCGCGCGGCTGCGGCGCAGGCGGGTCGGGTTCGTCTTCCAGGACTTCAACCTCATCCCGTCCCTCACCGCGGTCGAGAACGTCGCACTGCCCCTCGAGCTCGACGGCCAGCGCGTCGGCAAGGCACGCCGCAGGGCCGTCGACGCGCTCACGATGGTGGGGGTGCAGGAGCTCGCCGACCGCTACCCCGACAAGATGTCCGGCGGCCAGCAGCAGCGGGTGGCGATCGCCCGCGCGCTGGTCGGCGACCGCCGACTGGTGCTCGCGGACGAACCCACCGGGGCCCTCGACTCGCACACGGGCGAGGGCGTGCTGCGCGTCCTGCGCGAACGCTGCGACGCCGGCGCGGCCGGGCTCCTCGTCACCCACGAGGCGAGGCACGCGGCCTGGGCCGACCGGGTGGTGTTCCTGCGCGACGGAGTCGTCGTCGACAGCACCGGATCGCCCGAGACGGCCGAGGCGCTCCTCGAGCCGACCGCCTGAGGCCGGCCATGACGACACTCCTGGACAAGGAGGCCGCAGTCGGTGTGCCGCGTGGTTCCGGCCACGGCGACGGCTCGGACTCGCGGGCCTCCCGGTGGCGCGCCTCGTGGCGGGTCGCCCTACGGATGGCCAGGCGCGACCTGCGACGCCACAAGGGGCGGTCCATCCTGGTGTTCCTCATGGTCGCCATCCCCGTCGGGCTGCTGGCCGGCGCCGCGACCCTGGGGGCCACCGAGCAGGCCGACGCGGCCGATCTCATCACGGCCCGAATGGGATCAGGTCAGGCGCTCGTCCAAGGTCCCGAGATCGGGAAGATCCAGCAAGGCCCTGACCCGAACCAAGGTGGCATGGGGTGGAGCAGCGAGCACCCGGCCACCCCGATTCCCGGTTTCGCCACCGACGGCGCCGCGACGGACAACGCCACCGCCATCGCCCGGGTGGTCGGTGGAGGCGCCGCCGTCGCCGTCGGGGAGACCGAGATGCGACTCGTGGTCGGGGACCGCCGGGTGCGCATCTCCGGGCTGGTCGCCGACCCGCGCGTGGCGGACCTCGGCGACAAGTCGCGGCTCGCCTCCGGGTCCTGGGGGGCCGGGCCGGACGAGATCGTCATCACCCCGGCAGGCGAGCGCAAGGGACTGCCGCGCTCCGGCACGGTCACGCTGTCTGCCGGCGGCACGGAGCGCTCGGTGAAGGTCGTCGGCACGGCCACAGCCTTGCTCGAGTGGGGCGGCATGCCTGACTTCGTGGTCCCGTCGATGCCGGAGGGCGCAGGCACCGGGCCGAGCGGGATCGCGACCGCGAGGTCGTGGGTGCTGGTGGGCGGTGGACCGGTCAGCTGGGAGGACGTCCAGCGACTCAACACGTACGGCCTGACGGTCTACAGCCGTGCGGTCCTCGAGAATCCTCCGCCCGAGAGCTCGTTGCCCGCCGAGCTGCGCGCCCAGAACAGCTTCACCCAGGACTCCAGCCGGATGATCGCCGTGATCGGCGGAGTCATGCTCTTCATCCTCACGACGCTCCTCGTCGGCCCGGCCTTCGCGGTGAGCGCGGCCCGACAGCGGCGCACGCTGGCCCTCGCCGCGACCAACGGTGCCGAGACACGACAGCTGCGCCGCACCGTGCTCGCCCAGGCTCTCGTTCTCGGTGTGATCTCGGCTCTCGGCGGCGTGGTGCTGGGGGTCGCCGCCGTGACCCTCGGACTGCGGTGGTGGGTGCGAACGCACCCGGAGACGTCTTTCGCCTCGCTCGGCACCGACCTTCCGTGGGGGGCGTTCTCGATCCTCGTGCCCTGCGCCGTCCTCAGCGCGGTCGTCGCGGCGCTGCTGCCTTCGCTGCGACTTGGTCGCCTCGACATCATCGGCGTGATGCGCGGCCAGACCGTGTCGCCCCGGCTCAACAAGGTCGTGCCGGTCGTCGGCCTGGTCCTCGCCGTCATCGGCGGTGCGGTGGTCCTGTCGGCCGCGCAGATGCGGGGCGGTGGCGACATGCGGGTCGCCGTCGGCGCCATCGGGCTGGTGCTGGGCACGCTGCTCCTCGTGCCGGCGATCCTCGTAGGATTCGGCACCCTCGCCGCACGGCTCCCGGTGGCCCCGCGGATCGCCATCCGCGACGCCGCTCGGCATCGCAGCCGGTCCACCCCGACCGTGGCGGCGATCCTGGCCGGCGTCGTGGCGCTGACCGCGTTCAGCATCGGCCTGGCCAGCGACACCAAGCAGCAGATGCAGACCTACCAGCCGCAGGCCCAGCGCGGGGAAGGCGTCGTGCACACCGCCGACCCCGAGACCAGGCTGTCCGCCGCAGCAGCCCTCAAGCAGCTACCGACCCTGGTCCAGACCCACTTCCTCGTGGCGCGAGCCAAGGAGGACCCGATGATGAACGCGGGCACCACGGTGGCGAGCAAGCCTGCGGAGTTCGTGTCCGTAGTGCCTGAGGGCTGCACGGCGGCGTTCACCCTCCCGAGCAGCACCGGTGAGCACCAGAGCTGCGTGCGCCTCGGCAGCCAGGGCTGGTACGAACACGGCCAGATCGGCGCGCTCCCCACGGCTGAGATCGCGCGCAGGTTCGGGCTCAGCGAGGCACAGCGCACGGCAGTCCAGCGCGGCGCGATGGTCGTCGCCGCCAAGGACCTCGCCGCCAAGCCGTCCCTGACCGTCGTCGCCGGCACCTTCGTCCTCGACAACCAGACGTATGCCGCGACCCAGGTCACCGAGCGCACGACCACCTCGGTGCCGGTCGTCGGCGTGGCCGCAGAACGCCTCACGGACGGCTCGTTCCCGGGCCAGACCGGTGGCCTGGTGGCGACCGAGACGGCGACGCGGCTGGGCTGGCCCATGCAACAGGACTCGACCCTGCTCCGCGAACCCGGGGGCGCGATCAGCACCGAGACGCAGACGACCTTGGACGAGCTGGTCGGCGACGGTGGCGGCGTCTACGTCGAGCGGGGGTTCCAGCGCTACGACGAGAAGGTCATGCGAATCATGATGGCCGTGGCCGCGCTCCTGCTGCTCATCGTCACCCTCATCTCGACGGCGTTGTCGATGGCCGAGCAGCAGGCCGACTCCGGCACCCTCGCGGCGGTCGGCGCGACCCGTCGCACCAGGCGCGCCTTTGCCGCGTCCCAGGCGATGGTGGTGGGGTTCATCGGGGCCATCCTGGGCATCGCGGTCGGGCTCGTGCCCGGGATCGCGATCACGTACCCCCTCACCACGGAGTACAACTCGGATCCGACCACGGGTGTGGAGACCTGGAGCGGACCCTTCCTGTCGATCCCCTGGACGCCGCTGCTCCTCGTCGTGCTCGGGGTGCCACTGCTCGCGGGACTACTCTCCGCCGTGGCGATCCGACGAGCTCCCGCGATGACACGCCGGGCCGACTAGGTGTGCCGACCAGGTGCGCCGAGCGGACAACCAGGCGTGGCGCCCTCAGCGACGCCTCTGATGCCCGTGGACAGCGTGGGGCAGGATGGGTGACATGAGCCAGACGCCGCACCAGCACGAGACCGACCCGACCGGCAACGGCGACCAGCAGCGCGTCGTCGTCGTGACCCAGGACGGCATGGGAGTCGCGCCGCACCGTGACGGTGAGGACGGACCCACCAACCCCGCCGACCTCGTGGAGCAGCCGGCCAAGGTCATGCGGATCGGCTCGATGATCAAGCAGCTGCTCGAAGAGGTCCGCAACGCCCCGCTCGATGAGGCCGGCCGGGTCCGGCTGGCGGAGATCCACCGTCGTTCGATCAAGGAGCTCGAGGACGGCCTGGCCCCCGAGCTGATCGACGAGCTCGAGCGGATCGCCTTGCCCTTCAACGAGAACGAACCTCCCACTGACGCCGAGCTCCGCATCGCCCAGGCTCAGCTCGTGGGGTGGCTCGAGGGACTGTTCCACGGCATCCAGACGGCCCTGTTCGCCCAGCAGATGGCGGCCCAGCAGCAGCTCCAGCAGATCCGGCGCGCCCTTCCGCCCGGTCACTCGGCCGAGGGCGGACCGGGCGCCGAAGGCATGTCCGGAGCACCCGGCATACCTCCGCACCCCGGTGAGAGTGGCCCCACGGGCCAGTACCTCTGACCGCCCTCCCCCCGGCTCGACTGCAAAACGGCGGTTGCGCGGCGAAACGGGAGCTGTAGCCCCCGTATTGCCCCGCAACCGCCGTTTTGCGCGGTGGGGGCGAACGGTACGTTCGGGGTCATGACGGACTCGGTGCAGCAGCTGGCGGACGACTTCCACGACTACCGCATGCGGACCTCGCCCACCTGGGCGCACATGCTGGGTGACTACCGGTTCTCCGACCGGTACGAGGACGGGTCGCGGGGTGCCGAGGACGCCGAGGTCGCGGCCCTGCGCGAGTTCGCCGCACGCGCGCGGGCCATCCCCGACGCGGGCCTGGCCGAACCGGACAAGGTGACCCGGGACGTCGTCGCCTTCGACGCCACGACGTCCGCCGACGTGGGCGAGTCGCACCTGGCAGAGTTCGGCGTCGACCCCGTCTTCGGGGTCCAGGTCGCCCTCGGTGTCACCGTCGCCGGGCTGTCGCTGCCGACCGCGGAGGTCGCCGACGCCATGGTCTCCAAGTACCGCGGTATCGGCCAGAGCATCCGCGACTTCGCCGAGCGGCACCGCGAAGGGGTCGCCTCCGGGCGCACTCCCGCCACCTTCGCGGTGGAGCAGGCGATCGAGCAGGTCGAGCGGTGGCTGGCCAGCCCGCTCGACGAGGACGTGCTCCTCACCTCGACGACCGAACCGCCGGCCGGCTACGACGTCGGGGCCTGGCGCGGCCGCCTTGCCGACGTGATCGCCGCCGACGTCCGGCCGGCCCTCGAGGTCTTCCGCGACGTGCTGCGCGACGAAGTCACCCCGGTCATGCGACCCGACGAGCAGTGCGGCCTGTCCTGGCTCCCGGACGGTGAGCAGACCTATGCCCGCCTGCTGGCCCGCGACACCACGACCTCCCTCACCGCCCAACAGATCCACGAGATCGGGCTGCAGCAGATCGCCTCGCTCGAGGACGAGTACCGCACCCTCGCACCCGAGGTCGTCGGCACCGACGACCTGCCGTCGATCTACCGGGCGCTGCGCGAGGACCCGGCCCTGCGGCATACCAGCTCCTCCGAGATCGTCGCCGCCTGCGAGACGGCGTTCGCCAAGGCGCGAGGTGTCATGCCGGAGTGGTTCGACCGGCTGCCGGTCGCGGACTGCGTGGTGAAGTCCACCGACGTGGGTGCCGCGGCCTACTACTTCCCACCCGCGGACGACGGCAGCCGCGGCGGGACGTTCTACATCAACACGGCCGACCCGGCGCACTGGGGACGCTTCGAGCTCGAGGCGTTGTCGTACCACGAGGGCATCCCCGGTCACCACCTCCAGCTGGCCATCGCCGGCGAGCTGACCGAGGTGCCGAAGTACCGCAAGTTCACGATCTTCAACGCCTACGCCGAGGGCTGGGGGCTCTACACCGAGCGCCTCGCCGACGAGATGGGCCTCTACACCAGTCCGCTCGAGCGGCTGGGCATGCTCACCATGGACTCCATGCGCGCCTGCCGGCTCGTCGTCGACACCGGCCTGCACGCGATGGGCTGGAGCAGGCAACAGGCCGTGGACTACATGGTCGCGAACTGCCCGCTCAGCGTGGGTGGGGTCAAGGCGGAGATCGACAGGTATGCCGTGCTGCCGGGTCAGGCGTGCGGCTACATGATCGGGCGGCTGGWGGTCCTGCGGATCCGTCGGGAGGCGCAGGAGCGACAGGGCGACCGGTTCGACATCAAGGCGTTCCACAACGCCGTGCTCGACGGCGGAAGCGTCCCGCTGGCGGTACTCGACACCGTCGTGCGCGACCGCCTTCCCTGAGCGCTCGAGCAACCTTTGCTAGCAAAGGT